>NZ_JBFTLQ010000096.1:0-25298 GCF_056396525.1 Cupriavidus sp. 05T41 | reverse complement strand
GGCGCGGCGGCGGCGGGAGCAGCTGCGCCGGCGGTGGCTTCGGTGTCGATCTTGGCGATCACTTCGTCGGCGACCACGGTGTCGCCATCGTTGCGGATGATCTGCGACAGCACGCCTGCCGACGGGGCCGGCACTTCGAGCACGACCTTGTCGGTCTCGATCTCAATCAGGATTTCGTCTTGGGCAACGGCTTCGCCCGGCTTTTTCTTCCAGTTCAGCATGGTCGCTTCTGCAACCGATTCGGACAGCTGCGGAACCTTGACGTCAACAATAGCCATGGTTGGTATTTCCTTTTGTATTCGTATGTGCTTCGGGCATGCGGCAAAGACAAAGCGGTGCGCGCTCGGCGCGCGCACCGCCATTCAGGCCACGATCATTTGGTCAGGACAAAGCCCTTGAGCTTGGCGAAAGCCGCATCCAGCAGCGCCTTCTGCTGCTCGTTGTGCTTGGCGTAGTAGCCAACTGCCGGCGATGCCGAGGCGGGACGGCCGGCGTAGCCGAGCTTCTGCCCTTCGGTCATGTTTTCCATGATGTAGTGCTGCACGAAGAACCAGGCGCCCTGGTTCTGCGGCTCGTCCTGGCACCACACGATTTCGTTGGCGTTGGGATACTTCTTCAGCTCGGCGGCCACCGCCTTGTGCGGGAACGGATAGAGCTGTTCCATGCGGATGATGGCCGTATCGCCGGCGCCACGTTCCTTGCGCGCATTGACCAGGTCGTAGTAGACCTTGCCCGAGCACATGACGATGCGCTTGACCTTGCTGGCGTTCAGTTCTTCGTGATCCGGAATGACGGTCTCGAAGTGACCCTTGGCCAGGTCGGACAGCGGCGAGACCGCATCCTTGTTACGCAGCAGCGACTTCGGCGTCATGATCACCAGCGGCTTGCGGAACAGACGGATCATCTGGCGGCGCAGCAGGTGGAAGATCTGGGCCGGGGTGGTCGGTTGGCAGACTTGCATATTGTGGTCCGCGCACAGCTGCAGGAAGCGCTCGATGCGCGCCGAGCTGTGTTCCGGACCCTGGCCTTCGTAGCCGTGCGGCAGCATCAGGGTCAGGCCCGAGGCACGGCCCCACTTCACTTCGCCCGACGAGATGAACTGGTCGATCACGACCTGGGCGCCGTTGACGAAGTCGCCGAACTGGGCTTCCCAGATCACGAGCGCGTTCGGTTCGGCGGTCGAGAAGCCGTATTCGAAGCCGAGCACGGCTTCTTCGGACAGCACCGAGTCGATCACCGTGAACGGAGCCTGGTTCTCGGACACGTTCTGCAGCGGCACGTAGCTGCCGGCATCCCAGCGCTCGCGGTTCTGGTCATGCAGGACCGAGTGGCGGTGGGTGAAGGTGCCGCGGCCGGCGTCCTGGCCGGTGATACGCACCGGGTAGCCCGAAGCCACCAGCGACGCGAAGGCCAGGTGCTCGCCCATGCCCCAGTCCAGCGACTGGTCGCCGCGGCCCATGTTGGCGCGGTCCTTGACGACCTTCTCGACCAGGGTGTGCAGCTTGAAGTGCTCGGGGATCGTGGTGATGCGTTCGGCCAGGCGCTTGAGCTCGGTCACCGGCACCGCGGTGTCGGCGGCGTCGGTCCACTTGCGGTTCAGGAACGGCATCCAGTCCACGGCGAACTTGTTCTTGAAGTTCGACAGGACGGGGTCGACCGTGTGCTTGCCCGCGTCCATGGCGGCACGGTATTCCTTGACCAGCTCGTCACCGAAGTCGGCACCGACCAGGTTCTGCGCTGCCAGCTTGTCGGCGTACAGCTTGCGCGTGCCCGGGTGCTGGCTGATCTTCTTGTACATCAGCGGCTGGGTGACGGCCGGGGTGTCCTGCTCGTTGTGGCCCAGCTTGCGGAAGCAGATGATGTCGACCACGACGTCGCGCTTGAACTCCATGCGGAAGTCCACTGCGAGCTGCATGGCGAACACCACGGCTTCGGGATCGTCGCCGTTGACGTGCAGCACCGGCGCTTCGATCATCTTGACCACGTCCGTGCAGTACAGCGTCGAACGCGCGTCGCGCGGGTCGGAGGTGGTGAAGCCGATCTGGTTGTTGATCACGATGTGCATCGTGCCGCCCGTGCCGTAGCCGCGGGTCTGCGCCAGGTTCAGCGTTTCCATCACCACGCCCTGGCCGGCGAATGCCGCGTCGCCGTGCACTTGCACCGGCAGCACTTCGGCGTGGCCGGCGGGCTCGCCGCGGCGTTCCTGGCGGGCCTTGACCGAGCCTTCCACGACCGGGTTGACGATTTCCAGGTGCGACGGGTTGAAGGCGAGCGACAGGTGGACCGGGCCGCCTTCGGTGGAGACGTCGCTGGAGAAGCCCTTGTGGTACTTCACGTCGCCGGCCGGCAGGTCGTCGACGTGCTTGCCTTCGAATTCGGCGAACAGGTCCGCCGGCATCTTGCCCAGCGTATTGACCAGCACGTTCAGGCGGCCGCGGTGGGCCATGCCGATCACGATTTCCTGCACGCCCTTGCTGCCCGCGCGCTGGATCAGCTCGTCCATGGCGGCGATGAAGGATTCGCCGCCTTCGAGCGAAAAGCGCTTCTGGCCGACGAATTTGGTGTGGAGGAAGCGCTCCAGGCCTTCGGCCGCGGTCAGGCGGTCCAGGACGTGCTTCTTCTTGTCGAGCGTGAACACCGGCTTGGAACGCGTGGTTTCCAGGCGCTCCTGCCACCAGCGCTTCTGCGCCTGGTCGCTGATATACATGAACTCGGCGCCGATGCTGCTGCAGTACGTTTCGCGCAGGTTGTTGAGCAGCTCGCGCAGGCTCATCGATTCCTTGCCGAAATACGTATTGCTGGCGTTGAAGACGATGTCGAGATCGCTTTCGGAGAAGCCGTAGAAAGCCGGGTCGAGATCCGGCAGGGGCGGACGCTCCTGGCGCTTGAGCGGATCGAGGTCGGCCCAGTGCGAACCGATGTTGCGGTAGGCGGCGATCAGTTGCGTGGCAGCGACACGCTTGCGCCCCATGTCCGAATCGGCGGACGCGACGATGGTCTTGATTGGACCCTGCTTGGCGCGCTCGGCGAACGAGGCGACGATGGGAGCGTGGGCGATGTCGCGGGCGTTGGAGCCGTCGACGGCCGGCACGTTCTGCATCGCGTCGAAATACGCGCGCCAGTTGTCGGGAACCGAAGTGGGATTCTGGAGGTAGGCCTCGTACAGCTCTTCCACATAGGGGGCATTGCCGCCGAAGAGGTACGAATTGCTTTGATACTGCTGCATCATGGGGCGCTCACTATTCTCCGGGTATGCCGGAGTAAAGCGGGTTCATCAACCTTCCGCGACACGGCTTGACCGGTTAGCGGATTGCAAACAACTCTTCAGGTCAACCGGAGCACCTTATGCAAACGGCACCACGATGGGTGCCGGTTCTTTCGGCGCTGCGATCGCCCTGCAAGGGCAAGTTGTGCGGGGAAGGACCTAAGTCTTCACTGCGCATAAGCATAGCACGTTTGCCAACCGCCACTGGGGTCTTTTCGCATTACGGAACGGATTAACAACAAGCGCCATCGGGCATCGTTGCGCGGCACCACCGCCCGCGCAGGCGGTCGTGGCGCGCCCACCTCCCTCCCCCGCCGTGCGGCCGTGTTCAGGCCGCGTTCGGGTCGTACTCAGGCCGCGTCCGGGGCGATCTGGTCGACCGCGTCGGTGATCAGCGCGTCGAGGCCCCAGCCGAGCAGCTCGGCGGCGCGCACCGGATCGTTGACCGTATAGCAGGCCACGCGAAAACCGGCCGCGTGCGCTGCCTGAATCACCTCGGCGGTGAGCTCGCGGTGGTTCGAATCGAGCGCCACGCAGTCCAGCCGGCGCAGCCGCTCCAGCCAGTCGGGCGGCAGCTTGTCCAGCAGCAGCGCGCGCGGCAGCGCCGGGGCAGCCTTGCGGGCGGCCTCCAGCGCCTCCTCGGAGAACGACGACAGCAGCGGTGGCACCTCGCTGCCGGCCCACAGGGCCAGCGCGTCCAGCGCCACCGCGGCGCCGGTGCGCCATTCCGCGCCCGGCACCGGCTTGATCTCGATATTCACGTGCAGGCCGTTGGCGCGGGTATAGCGGGCGATCGCTGCCAGCGTCGGAATCGGCTCGCCGGCATACGCCGGGCTATGCCAGCTGCCGGCATCCAGCGTAGCCAGTTCGCCCAGCGTGAGCGCATCGGCGCGGCCGCGGCCGCTGGTGGTGCGGTCGAGCGTGGCGTCGTGCAACAGCACGGCACGGCCGTCGCCGGAGAGTTTCACGTCGAACTCGAACATGCGGTAGCCGAACGAGGCACCGTGGCGGAAGGCCGCCAGCGTGTTCTCGGGAGCCAGCTTGCCGGCGCCGCGATGGGCGATATGGCGCGGATAGGGCCAGGTGGTCTGCGTCATGGTGTGGATTACCGTTTGGTCCGCTCAGGCGTCGATCCGCTTGCCGGTCTCGGCGTCGAAGAAATGCAGGTGATCGGCCGAGGCCGTGATCGGCAGGCGGTCGCCGCCGCGCACATGCATATTGCTGTCCAGGCGCACCACCACCGGCTGGCTGCCCAGCGTGCCGTAGGCGAACGAGTCCGCCCCCAGCGCTTCGACCAGCCGCACATCGATCTCGGCAATCGCCTCGGCCGCCGCGCACGGCTCGATATGCTCCGGGCGCAGGCCCAGCAACGCGCGCTGCGGCAAGTGCAGGCCCATCGGCAGGTGGCCGAGCGTGGCGGGCTGCCCCTGGGCGCCCTCCTTCTGCTCCACGCGCATCTGCGCCTCGCCCTGGCCGCCATTGACGCGGGCCACCGGCACCAGGTTCATCGGCGGCGAACCGATAAAGCTCGCCACGAAAGTGCTGGCCGGGCGCGCATAGACTTCGAGCGGCGTGCCGATCTGCTCGACGCGGCCGCCGTTGAGCACCATCATGCGGTCGGCCAGCGTCATGGCCTCGACCTGGTCGTGCGTCACGTACATGCTGGTGGTGCGCAGGCGGCGGTGCAGCTCCTTGAGCTCCAGGCGCATCTGCACGCGCAGCTTGGCGTCCAGGTTCGAGAGGGGCTCATCGAACAGGAACACCGCCGGCTCGCGCACGATGGCGCGGCCCATGGCCACGCGCTGGCGCTGGCCGCCCGAGAGCTGGCGCGGCTTGCGGTCCAGCAGCGGGGCGAGCTCCAGGATGCCGGCGGCATGGCGCACGCGCTGCTCGATCTCGGCCTTGGCCATGCCGCGGATCTTGAGGCCGTAGGCCATGTTGTCGTAGACGCTCATATGCGGGTAGAGCGCGTAGTTCTGGAACACCATGGCGATGTCCCGCTCGGCCGGCTCGAGGTCGTTCACGACCTTCTCGCCGATATGGACCTCGCCGCCGCTGATGGCTTCGAGCCCGGCCACCATGCGCAGCAGCGTGGATTTGCCGCAACCCGAGGGGCCGACGATGACGATGAACTCGCCGTCGGTGATTTCCATGTCGATGCCGTGCACGACCTTGACATTGCCGGCGTAGGTTTTCTGTACGTTGCGAAGCGACAGTTTTGCCATTGCTATTCTTTCTCGCTGCTTATGCGCTGAGTAGGCGTGGCGGGCGCGTTTTCGCGCCCTGCCCCGTCCGCTTATTTTTCGGTTTCGACCAGGCCCTTGACGAACCACTTCTGCATCAGCACCACCACGATCGCGGGCGGGATCATGGCCAGCATCACGGTGGCCATCACCAGGTTCCAGTCGGTCGCGGCATCGCCGGAGCGGGAGATCATCTGCGTGACACCCACCACCACCGGGGTCATCGACTTCTGCGTGGTGATCAGCAGCGGCCACAGGTACTGGTTCCAGCCGTAGATGAACTGGATCACGAACAGTGCCGCGATGCTGGTCTTGGACAGCGGCAGCACCACGTCCTTGAAGAAGCGCAGCGGCCCGGCGCCGTCGATGCGCGCCGCCTCGGCCAGCTCGTCCGGGATGGTCAGGAAGAACTGGCGGAACAGGAAGGTCGCGGTCGCCGAGGCAATGATCGGGATGGTCAGGCCGAAGTAGCTGTCCAGCATGCCCAGGTCCGACACCACCTTGTAGGTCGGCAGGATCCGCACTTCCACCGGCAGCATCAGCGTGATGAAGATCATCCAGAAAAAGGTCTTGCGCAGCGGGAACTTGAAGTACACCACCGCGAAGGCCGAGATGATCGAGATCGCGATCTTGCCCAGCGAGATACCGAGCGCCATGACCAGGCTGTTGAGCATCATGGTCGAGACCGGGGAAGCGGACTCGCCCACGCCCTTGAACAGCACGGTGCGATAGTTCTCGAAGAAATGGCTGCCGGGCAACAGCGTCATCGGTGCTTCCAGCACCTGTTCCGCCGTCAGCGTCGAAGCCACGAAAGTCACATAGACCGGAAACGCCACCACCACGATGCCGAGGATCAGCACCAGGTGTGTGAGGAAATCCAGAAAGGGTCGTCGTTCTACCATGTTTGCGCCCGCCTGATCAGTATTGAACCTTGCGTTCCACGTAGCGGAACTGCACCACCGTGAGCGCGACCACGATCACCATCAGCACCACCGATTGCGCCGCCGAGCCGCCGATGTCCATGCCGCGGAAGCCGTCGTGGAACACCTTGTAGACCAGCGTGTTGGTGGAGTTGAAAGGCCCGCCGTGCGTCACCGAGTCGATGATGGCGAACGTGTCGAAAAACGCGTACACGACGTTGATCACCATCAGGAAGAAGGTGGTCGGCGACAGCAGCGGGAACACGATCGACCAGAAGCGGCGCCACGGGCCTGCGCCGTCGATGGCGGCCGCCTCGATCAGCGATTTCGGGATGCTCTGCAGGCCGGCCAGGAAGAACAGGAAGTTGTAGCTGATCTGCTTCCATGCCGCCACCAGGATCACCAGGCCCAGCGCCTGCTGCCCGTTGAGCAGGAAGTTCCAGTCGATGCCGAGCGCGCGCAGCGCGTAGGACACCACGCCCAGGCTCGGATTGAACAGGAACATCCACAGCACGCCCGCCACCGCCGGCGCCACCGCGTAGGGCCAGATCAGCAGCATGCGGTAGGCCATCGCGCCGCGCAGCACGCGGTCGGCGAAGTACGCCAGCAGCAGCGAGAAGGACAGGCCGACCAGGGTCACGCCCACCGCGAACACGCCGGTGATGCGGAAGGATTCCAGGTAGAGCGGGTCGTTCCACAGCGTGCTGAAGTTCTCCAGCCCGACGAACTCCAGGTTGATGCCGAACGCGTCCTGCTGCAGCACGGACTGGTACAAGGCCTGACCCGCAGGCCAGAAGAAGAAAACTAGCGTGATGACAATCTGCGGGAACACCAGCAGGTAAGGCAGCCATCGCGACCGGAAGACAACCCGTTTTTCCATGGGCAATCCAATCGTCCAACGAATGCCGCGCAAGGCGGCATCGAATCAGGTTACGGCGCGCATCCGCAAGGCGGGCGCGCCAACGAAGTGGCACATTGGCAGGGACGCGCCGTTGCGGGAGCGCCCCGGCCAATGTGCCAGGCCAACAAAAAACGGGCGGGATGCGAACCCGCCCGTCTTCGCGGCAAGGGCAGGCCGGCTTACTCGCGCGCGGTCTTCTGGAAGCGCTCGAGCAGTTCGTCGCCGCGCTTGACCGCGGTGTCCAGGGCTTCCTTGGGCTGCTTCTTGCCCGCCCAGACGGCTTCGAGCTCCTCGTCGACCACGGTACGGATCTGCACCAGGTTGCCCAGGCGCACGCCGCGCGACTTGTCGGTGGTCTTGACTACCATCTGTTCCACCGAGACATCGGCGCCCGGGTTCTTTTCATAGTAGCCGGACTTCTTGGTCAGCTCGTAGGCGGCCATGGTGACCGGCAGGTAGCCGGTGGCCTGGTGCCAGTCGGACTGGATCTCCGGACGCGACAGGTAGGTGAAGAACTTGGCCACGCCCTTGTACTCCTCGGGCTTCTTGCCGCCCATCACCCACAGCGAGGCGCCGCCGATGATGGTGTTCTGCGGGGCACCCGGCACGTCGGCATAGTACGGCAGCTGCGACACGCCGAAGGCGAACTTGGCGTTCTTGCGGATATTCGCCAGCGATGCCGACGAACCCGTGAACATCGCGCACTCGCCGTTATAGAACTTGGCCTGCGACTCCGACTTGCGGCCACCGTAGCTGAAGTAGCCCTTCTTCACCATTTCCTGCAGGTTGGTGATGTGCTTGACGTGCAGCGGGCTGTTGAAGACCAGGCGCGCATCGGTGCCACCGAAGCCGTTGTTCTTGGTAGCGAACAGCGTGTTGTGCCAGGCCGAGAAGCTCTCCAGGTGCACCCAGCCCTGCCAGTCGGTGGTGTACGCGCACTGGCCGCCCGACGCCTTGATCTTGGCCGAGTACTGCATCACTTCGGGCCAGGTCTTGGGCGGCTTGCTGGCGTCCAGGCCCGCCTTCTTGAAGGCGTCCTTGTTGTAATAGAAGACCGTGGTCGAGCTGTTGAACGGGAACGACAGCATCTCGCCCTTGGACGAGGTGTAGTAGCCGGCAACCGCGGGGATGTAGATCTTCTGGTCGAACTTCTCGCCCGCGTCCTTCATCACCGTCGATACCGGCTTGATGGCGCCCTTGGCGCTCATCATGGTGGCCGTGCCCACTTCGAAGACCTGCAGGATGGCCGGCTGCGTGCCGGCGCGGAAGGCGGCAATGCCGGCCGCCATGGTCTCGTCGTAGCTACCCTTGTTGACCGGCACGATCTTGTAGTCGGACTGGCTGGCATTGAACTTGTCGGCGATCTCGTTCACCTTGTCGTTCAGCGCGCCCTGCATGGCATGCCACCACTGGATCTCGACAGCGGCGTGCGCGGTGCCGGCGCCCGCCAGCACGGCAAAGGCCGCGATCTTCAGCACGGTACGTTGGAAGGTCATCGACAGCTCTCCTGGTTGTTATTTCAGTTCGGGAAAAAATCGACCGACTGTATGCAGTTTTTGTGACAGCCGGATGTTACTCCGCCTTGTTGGATTGGAAAACCGGGCAAATCCACTAAATGACAATAATATGACAACGTTTTGTCGGTGGCTTGACAGGGTAGAATCCGGGGCTATGCAAGCCATCCAGACCCTTCCCGCCCCGGCGTTGCGCCGCGTGCGCGGCGTGCTCACCGACATCGACGGCACCATCACCACCGACGGCAGGCTGCCGGCTGCCACCTACCTCGCGCTGGACCGTCTCAAGCAGGCGGGCCTGCACGTGATCCCGGTCACCGGCCGCTGCATCGCCTGGGCCGAGATCCTGACGCGCCTGTGGCCGGTGGATGCCATCATCGGCGAGAACGGCGCCTTCTATTCCCACCTGCGCAGCGGCAAGCTGGTTACCCGCTACCTGGACGACGCCACCACGCGGACAGCCAACCTCGAGCGCATCCATGCGCTGGGCCAGCGCATCCTGCAGGCGGTCCCCGGCTGCGCGCTGGCCTCCGACCAGGCCTGGCACGCGGCCGACCTGGCCATCGACCATGCCGAGGACGTCGCCCCCCTGCCCCCGCCCGCGGTCGACCGGATCGTCGCGCTGATGCGCGATGCCGGCATGACGGCCACGGTCAGCTCGATCCACGTCAACGGCTGGTTCGGCGCGCACGACAAGCTCAGCATGAGCAAGCTGTGCGCAGCCGAGCTGCTCGGCGCGGATCTCGACGCCGAACGCGACGAATGGCTGTTTATCGGCGACTCGGCGAACGACGCCACCATGTTCGCCCACTTTCCCCTGTCGGTCGGGGTCGCCAACATCCGCGACATTCTGCCGCAACTGCCGGCCAGGCCCGCCTACCTGACGCAGGCGGCTTGCGGCGAGGGATTTGCGGAAATGGCAGAACTGCTGCTGGCGGCACGAGGCTGACGCGCGCGCGTAGCGCGCATCAAATGAATACGGCCGGGACAAACCCGGCCGTATTCATTTCCGCGCTGCGGCAAAGCCGTCAGTCGAAGCCCAGTTCCTGCAGCTTGCGGGTGATCGTATTGCGCCCGATCCCCAGGCGGGTGGCCGCCTCCACCCGGCGCCCGCGGGTCACGCCGAGCGCCGCCTCCAGCACCGCCTTCTCGAAGCGGCGCGTCAGCGCATCCATCACCTCGGGCTGGCCGGATTCGAGCATGGCGCGCGCCTCGCCCGCCAGCAGGTTTTCCCAGCCGGCAAGCGCGCTCGCCGAGGCCGCGCGGCCGGCGAAGGCCAGCGCGGCATCAGGCTCCCCGGCCATCCCGGGGGGCGCTGCGCCGTAGTCCACCGGGTCGTGGCCGTCGGCCTCGTCCGCCCGGCTTTCGGCGCGCGCATCGAGCGCCCGCGCCATGCCCGCACCCGCGCCGTTGCCACCCTGCGGCGTGCCACCGCCGATCATCTCGCGCGGCAGGTCCTTGACCTCGATGGTCTGCGCCGGCGCCATCACGGTCAGCCAGTTGCAGAGGTTCTCCAGCTGGCGGACGTTGCCGGGGAACGGCAGCGTGCTGACATAGGTCAAGGCCTCGTCCGCCATGCGCTTGGGCTCCACGCCCAGTTCCTTGGCGCTCTTCTGCAGGAAATGACGGGCCAGCAGGGTGATGTCCTCCGGCCGCTCGCGCAGCGGCGGCAGGCGCAGGCGGATCACGTTGAGGCGGTGGAACAAGTCCTCGCGGAACAGTCCTTCCTTGACGCGCGTCTCCAGGTTCTGGTGGGTGGCGGCAATCACGCGCACATTGGCGCGCAGCGGATTGTGCCCGCCCACGCGGTAGAAGTTGCCGTCGGACAGCACGCGCAGCAGGCGCGTCTGCAGGTCGAACGGCATGTCGCCGATTTCGTCGAGGAACAGCGTGCCGCCCTCGGCCTGCTCGAAGCGGCCGCGGCGCATGGTCTGCGCGCCGGTGAAGGCGCCGCGCTCATGGCCGAACAGTTCGGATTCAAGCAGGTCTTTCGGGATGGCCGCGGTGTTCAGCGCGATGAAGGGGCCGTTGGCACGCGGGCTGTGCTTGTGCAGCGCCTGCGCCACCAGCTCCTTGCCGGTGCCGGACTCGCCGGTGATCAGCACGGTCACGTTGGACTGCGACAGGCGGCCGATGGCGCGGAACACGTCCTGCATGGCGGGCGCCTGGCCGAGGATCTCGGGGGCGTCCACCAGGCGGTCTTCCATCTCCTCCTCGCGCAGGCTTTCCTGCAGCGCGCGGCGGATCAGCTCGACCGCCTTGTCCACGTCGAAGGGCTTGGCCAGGTATTCGAAGGCGCCGCCCTGGAACGCGGCTACCGCGCTGTCCAGGTCGGAGTAGGCCGTCATCACGATGACGGGCAGCCCCGGGTGGCGCGCCTTGAGCGCTTGCAGCAGATCCAGGCCCGAGCCACCCGGCATGCGGATATCGGAGATCAGGACTTGCGGCTCGTCGTCTTCGAGCGCGGCGAGTACGTCGCGCACATTGGTAAAGCTGCGCGAGAGCAGGCTTTCACGGGCGAGGGCTTTCTCAAGAACCCAGCGGATTGATTGATCGTCGTCGACTATCCAGATCGGCTTCATGTGCGTCGCTTGTCTGCTCGGTGTCATTCGGTCTTCCGCGTTCCTGTCTGCACGCCACCTGAGGCACCGGGAGGCAGCAATCGTTGAGGCAATGCCAATTGCTTTCGCCAGGTCAATGCAGGGGCAGCAGGATACGGAAGTCGGTACAGCCAGGCCGGCTCTCACATTCGATCAAGCCCTCGTGCTGCTGCACGAAGGTTTGAGCGAGTGTGAGACCGAGGCCGCTGCCGCCGTCCCTACCCGACACCAGCGGATAGAAGATGCGTTCGCGAATATCCTCGGGGATGCCCGGACCGTTATCGATGACATGCAAGTCCAATGCCAGCTTGAACAGACGCTTGGCAATTGTCACCTGGCGGGCCACGCGCGTGCGCAGGACGATCTGCGCATCGCCGCGCCCGATGCGCTCGGCCAGCGCCTGCGCAGCGTTGTGGACGATGTTGAGCACGGCCTGGATCAGTTGCTCCATGTCGCCGCGCAGGTCCGGCAGGCTGGCGTCGTAGTCGCGCACGATATCCAGCCCGGACGGGAATTCGGCCAGCACCACCGAACGCACGCGCTCCAGCACCTCGTGGATATTGAGGTCCGACACGATATGCGGATGCCGGTGCGGCTCCAGCAGCCGGTCCACCAGCGTCTGCAGGCGATCCGACTCCTTGATGATGACCTGGGTGTATTCGCGCAGCGAGCGGTCCGGCAGCTCAAACTCCAGCAGCTGCGCCGCGCCGCGGATGCCACCCAGCGGGTTCTTGATCTCGTGGGCGAGGTTGCGGATCAGTTCCTTGTTGGCCGAGGTCAGGTCGAGGATGCGTTCCTCGCGCTCGCTGCGCACCTTCTGCTCGTTGGGCAACATCTCCACCAGCACGGTGTCGGGGTTGGCCTCCAGCGCGCCGATCACCACGTGCGCGTGGGTCGGCTCCTGCAAGGGCGGGTGCAGCACCACGTCCTGGCGGCGCGCATCGAACTGCCGCGAGAGCACCGTATCGATCATGCTGCCGAGCTCTTCCGAGGCGCCGAACAGGTCCGCCAGCGACAGCTCCACCATGGCCTTGCGCGATACCGCGAAGCTCGCTTCGGCCGCCGGGTTGGCGTAGACGATGCGCATGCCCGGCTGGCGCACCAGCAGGACCGGGTTGGCGATCACGTCCAGGCCCTGGCGATAGGAAACATCGCCCAACGGCAGCACCGCGGCCCCGCCCTCGGGCGGATTGCCGGCTCCGGCCGAAGCCACCTTGCGGGAGACGCTGCGAATCAGGCGACGCATGAGACTAGTCCTTCAGGTTGGAAAGTTCGCGCCGCAACGATGCGGCATTGGCCTCGCCGCGCGCGATGTCGTCACGCAGCGCGGCGGTGCGGTCCAGGTACCGCTGGTAGTTGCGCTCGTTGCCCTGGCGCTCGGGCTGGCCGTTGTTGTACTCGGCGCGCAGCCCGGCCAGCTTGGCCTCCTCGCTCTGCAGTTCCTGCTCGAGCACGGCGCGGCGCTCGCCGTCGCGGCTCTTCTGCGTGGCGCTGTCCACCCGCGGGAAGGTCGCGGGCGTGGTGGCCGGCGCGCTGCCCTTGGCCGCGCCGGCGGCGGAGACGCGCGTGCCCGGCACGGTGGTCACTTCCGGCAGGCTGAGCCGCTTGCAGCCCTTGCCGCCATTGCCGTTGCGGTACTCCGGCACGCCGTTGGGGCCGGCGCAGACATAGATATCACCCGATTGCGCCGGCGCCGGCCGACTCCAGGCCAGCAAGGCCAGCGCCAACATGGCGCATACGGCCGCCGGCGCACGCATGCGGGCACCGAAGCGGGGCATCGGGTGGAGCTGGGAGTGCGGAAAGTCGAGCGCGTCCATTGACATCAGCAAGGGAGGTGGAAAAGGAGCCCCATTCTAGCCATCAATCCAGGCTTCAAAACAAAAAGGGACAGCCGAAGCCGCCCCTTCCTGGTGCAACTGTTGCCCGGTCACAACCAGGCAACGTCCCGCCTTACAGCGAGTAGTACATTTCGAACTCGATCGGGTGCGTGGTCATGCGGAAGCGGGTGACTTCTTCCATCTTCAGTTCGATGTAGGCATCGATCATGGAGTTGGAGAAGACGCCGCCGCGCGTCAGGAACTCGCGGTCGTTGTCGAGGTATTCCAGGGCCTGGTCGAGGCTCGAGCAGACGGTCGGGATCTTTGCATCCTCTTCCGGCGGCAGGTCGTACAGGTTCTTGTCGGCAGCTTCGCCCGGGTGGATCTTGTTCATCACGCCGTCCAGGCCGGCCATCAGCAGCGCCGAGAAGCCCAGGTACGGGTTCATCAGCGGATCCGGGAAGCGCGTTTCGATACGGCGGCCCTTCGGGTTCGCCACATACGGAATGCGGATCGAAGCCGAGCGGTTGCGGGCCGAGTAGGCCAGCTTCACCGGTGCCTCGAAGCCCGGGACCAGGCGCTTGTACGAGTTCGTGCCCGGGTTGGTGATGGCGTTCAGCGCGCGAGCGTGCTTGATGATGCCGCCGATGTAGTACAGCGCGAATTCCGACAGGCCGGCGTAGCCGTTGCCCGCGAACAGGTTCTGGCCGTCCTTCCACACGGACTGGTGCACGTGCATGCCCGAACCGTTGTCACCCACGACCGGCTTCGGCATGAAGGTGGCGGTCTTGCCGTAGGTGTGCGCGACGTTCTGGATCACGTACTTCTGCAGCTGCGTCCAGTCGGCGCGCTGCACCAGCGTGCTGAACCGGGTGCCGATTTCGTTCTGGCCCTGGCCAGCCACTTCGTGGTGGTGGACTTCCACGGGGATGCCCAGCGATTCCAGGATCAGGCACATTTCCGAACGGATGTCCTGGAAGGTGTCGATCGGGGCGACCGGGAAGTAGCCGCCCTTCTTGCCCGGACGGTGGCCGCTGTTGCCGTGCTCGAATTCCTTGCCCGACGACCACGGTGCTTCTTCCGAGTGGATCTTGACAGCGCAACCCTGCATGTCAATGTTCCAGGTCACGCCGTCGAAGATGAAGAATTCGGGTTCCGGACCGAAGTAGGCGGTGTCGCCCAGGCCGGTGCTCTTCAGGTACGCCTCGGCGCGCTTGGCGATCGAGCGCGGGTCGCGGTCGTAGCCCTTGCCATCCGACGGCTCGACCACGTCGCAGGTCAGCACCAGGGTCGGTTCTTCGTAAAACGGATCGATGTTGGCGGTAACCGGATCCGGCATCAGCAGCATGTCCGAAGCCTCGATACCCTTCCAGCCGGCGATCGACGAGCCGTCGAATGCGTGGCCGCTTTCGAACTTGTCTTCGTCGAAGTGCGACACGGGTACCGACACGTGTTGCTCTTTGCCTTTGGTATCGGTGAAACGGAAATCGACGAACTTGACGTCGTTTTCCTTCACAAGCTTCATCACATCTGCAACGCTGTGGGCCATGCCTATCTCCTGGAAATTCGGCTGAAGTCTAGAAAGCCATTCTTGCGTCGGTCTTCGTCACACCCCGCCTGCAAGGCTTGGGGACTGCGCAAAAACCGGCCACGAAAGGGACGAGGAATGTTAGCAGAAAGCATGCCAAGGGAAGACCCTGATTACCCCTGCGTTCCCGAAAAAAGTGCAATTGGACGGCCCCAGGCAGGCCTTCGGACGGTGCCAGGGTGGCGCATGTGGCATATGCAAAATCTCGCTGCCCAGGCAGGCCGCGCGAGCCCCGCAGGCGCGCATCCGGCAGGGCCCGCGGAAACACCAAAACAGTGCAATACAGCGCGAAAATGCACCATCAATGTGCCACCACGCAAATGATGATCTGTTTTGGTGCGCTCGCCACCAGGTTGCCTGCTTGCGGTGCATGCACCCGGCATTCCTGGCCGCGGCCGACCGCCGCCCAAACCTGCCGGGCCCGGCCCGCGGCGCGCTAGAATACCCGTCGGGGCGCTCCATTGCCCTATGGCGCCGTGGCGCCACTCCACCTTTCGATCTTGTCACCCAGATGACCACCCGAGACGACCTTCTCCAAGCCGCGCGCCAGCGCCAGCAGCAAAACCAGCTCCCCTATTTCGGCGCCCTCTCGCCGCAAGAAGCGTTTGCCCTGCTGCAGAACGATCCCGCCGCCGTGATGGTGGACGTGCGCACGCAGGCGGAACTGGACTGGATCGGCGGGCCGGACCTGCCGGAAGCCCAGTCCGCGCACGTCGAATGGATGAGCTACCCGGGCGGCGCGCAGAACGCGGCCTTCCTCGAGCAGCTCAAGGCGCGGGTACCGACCGATGTACCCGTGCTGTTCCTGTGCCGCAGCGCGGCGCGCTCCAAGCACGCGGCGCGCGTGGCGACCGAGGCCGGCTACCAGTTTGCGATGGATGTGCTCGAAGGCTTCGAGGGCAACCGCGATGAGCATCATCACCGCAAGACGACGGAAGGCTGGTGCGTGCGCGGATTGCCGTGGCACGGCGCCTGACGGGCGGCAACACCGCCAGGCCCCGGCCGGGCGGCAAGCAAAACGGGACAGCATGGCTGTCCCGTTTTTCATTCGATGACCGTATCACCGCTCAGTCCGCCGCTCAGTCTGCCGCGGGATCGCCCGGCCGCCGCGCCGCGACTTCCACCAGCTCGAAGCCCATCTCGCGCACGCCGTCGCGCAGCATGGCGTAGGCCGGCTCGACGAGATCGCTCGCCCCCTTCACGCCGAGGTCGATATGGCGCCGCGCATAGAGCTCGCCGCGCCTGGCATCGCCTACCGACGGCAGGCTGAACACGCGCACGCCGCCGAACGCTGCCTCGACCCGCTCCATCAGCGGCGTCAGGGTCGATTCGGGCGCCTCGAACACCAGGAACGAACGCTCCTCCTGCACCGCCGTATGGAACAGGTGCGGGTAGTAATGGTCCAGCACCCATTCCATCATCGGCCATGCCATTACCGGGAAGCCGGGCATGAAGTGATGATCGGCTACGGAGAAGCCGGGAATCCGGTTGTAGCTGTTCGGGATGATGCGCGCGCCCGCCGGGAATTCACCCATCTTGAAGCGATGCTGGTTCTCGGGCAGGTTCAGGTCGCCCTTGACCGGATCGCCGGCGGCGGTCTCGACGATGCGCTGGGCGATCAGCTCGCGCGCCTCGGGATGCAACGCCAGCGGCACGCCGAGCGCCGCCGCGGCGCATTGCCGGGTGTGGTCGTCCGGCGTGGCGCCGATGCCGCCGGTGCAGAACACCACGTCGGTGCCGGCAAAGGTGCGGCGCAGCGTGGCGGTGATGCGCGCGCGCTCGTCGCCCACGTACTCTGCCCAGTCCAGCGCCAGCCCACGGGCGGCCAGCAGTTCGATGGCGCGGCGCATGTGCTTGTCTTCGCGCCGCCCCGACAGAATCTCGTCACCAATGACGATCAGGCCGAAACCCATGATGCCCTCGCTTCAGGATTGTTCAATGCGCCGCACGTCGGACGGCGCGAGATCGATGACGTCCGCCGCAGGCGAAGCCGCCACGGCGGCGCGCTCGGCGCGCAACTGCTCCAGCGCGCGCAGGCAGAAATGCCCGAACCACAGCGCCGAGAAGATAAAGATCAGCACATAGAGCCACAGCGTGCCCGCCAGTACGAACGGAAACAGGAAGATCAGCGCCGCCGAGGATACCCAGATCAGCGTCGGTGCCGAGCCCAGCAGCCCGACCGCCACGCCGATCGAGAGCAAGGACGCGCGGTGGCGTTTCATCAGGGTCTTGCGCTCTTCGGCGGTGGCGTGCTCGGCCAGCGCGTCGTAGGTCATCACGCGGTAGGTCAGCCAGCCCCACAGCAACGGCGGGATCAGCGCAAAGAACAGCGGGAACAGCCACAGCGGCAAGGTCACGATCACCAGCAGCAGGAACAGGAAGGTACTGCCGAGCGTCTGCAACACGCTGCCGGCCACGCTGCCGCCCTTGGCCCGCTCCAGCCCGGGATAGCTGCGCTCCAGGTGGCGCATCACCGAAGGCACGGAGAACAGGCTGATGAAGATCAGCATCGAGGCGATCACCAGCGGCACCATCAGCGCGATCACGAACAGCGGCGCCACCACGGCATTGAGCGACTGCATGCCCAGCCAGGCCAGCCCCGCGTAGATCCAGCTGGTGAGCGCCGAGCTTTCGAGGATGCCGCGCGCGGTCGCCATGATGGGCTCCCAGCCCCACAGCAGCAGGCCACCCCACAGCCCCGTCGCCAACACGAAGGGGATGACGGTGAGCATCAGCATGCGCGGATGCAGCTGGCTCATCAGGGCACGACCAAACGCGCGAAAAATATCGTTCATGCAGTGAATTGGATTGCCGCGAAAGCGAAGACAAACAGACTAGCACACGTCACCGGCGCCGGCCGGAGCCTGCCGGCCGGCACATCACCGCCATGGCCAGGCGGGACGCCGCGAGGCGGCGGCGCGGCCCGTCAGCCCAGCCGCAGCAGGCGCTTGATGCCGTACCACTGCTGCGACAGGAAGCCGGTGCCGTAGTTGCGGCTCTTGCCCGCGGGCGGCGGCATCTGGTCGCGGATCCCGGTGGGATAGTAGGCGTCGGTGAACACGGCGGTGCGGAACAGCATGTCCCACCATGGGAAGATCACGCCGTAATTGCAGCCGCCGAGCCGGCCGGGACGGCCGATCGCCTCGTGGCCCACGCCCACCGCGTGGTGGGTGCGGTGAAAGCGCGGCGACACCAGCAGCCGCTCGCCGAGCGCGCCGAAGTGCAGGCGCAGGTTGGCATGCTGCAGGCTCTGCAGAAGCTGCGACAGCGCCACCAGCAGCACGTACTGCGACGGCTCCACGCCGACCGCCAGCGCCACCACGGCGAACACCAGGTCGCGCAGCATGTCGTCGAGCAGGTGGTTGCGGTTGTCGCTCCACAGCGTCATCTGGCGCTGGCTGTGGTGCACGGCGTGCAGGCTCCACCACCAGCGGTAGGTATGCGACAGGCGGTGGTACCAGTAGTCGAGCAGGTCGAACAGCAGCAGGTAGACGAAGAAGCTGACCAGCGGGATCGACGTCACCGCCGGCCACCAGTCCTCCACATTCACGCGCTGCCAGCCAAGCAGGCGCAGCTGGCCTTCGAGCCCGTCCATCAGCGGGCCGAGCAGGAAGAACATCGCCAGCCGGAACAGGCCGAGCCGATGCACGACGGTATAGAGAATGTCGGTGCGGATCGCCCCGCGGTCGGTCACGACCTCGACCGGGCGCAGCTTTTCCAGCGGCCCCAGGATCAGCACCATCACCACGATCTGCACCAGCCCCACCAGCAGCCATTCGGTGCCCGTGAAGGCGTCCTCGGCATAGCCGCCGAAGCCGAGCTGGTAGACCACCGGCAGGATCACGTCCTGGAACAGCGTGGCTTCGACCTGGCCGACCCAGGCGTTGAGCGTGTCCAGCATCACGGTCTCCCCGCCTCGCGGCCCGCCACGGTGGCGCCCTGGCCGCGCAACCACTCGCGATAGGCGGGATGCTCGCGCAGCGTGGCGAAGCAGAAGCCCTTCTGCTCCAGCCCGCTGATCAGCGGCTCGAGCACGCCCGGCGCCCACGGATCCTTGCGCGACCAGATGCCGAGATGCGCCATGGTGATGTCGCCATCGCGCAGGTCGCGCAGCGCGCGCGCCAGCAGCACCTTGTTCGGGAAGCGCTCGGAAGACAATTCATCGCCAAGGAAGCCGGCCGGCGCCCATGCCACGTGCCTGAAGCCGCACTGCTCGGCCCATTGCAGCGTCTGCGGCGCGGTATGGCCGCCCGGCGCGCGCCACAGCGGCGACATCGCGGCGCCGCTCAGCCCGCGCAGTGCCCGCGCGCTGCGCTTGAGTTCGCTGCAAAAGCCCTGCTGGTCCATTGTCACGTCCTGGCCGGCCTGCGCGCCGAACTGCGGGCGCATCGTCACTTTGCCGTCGCGCGTGCCGCGCAGGTAGACGTGGTCGAAGGTGTGGCTGCCGAAGACATGGCCGTCCGCCGCCAGCGTCTTCCAGTACGCGGCCCAGCCCGGGTCGAGCGAGCTGTCCTTGTTGACGGTGGGCTCGTTGGCGAGGAAGAAGGTGGCCTTGATATGGTGGCGGCGCAGCGTGTCGGCGATCAGCGTGGCCTGGCTCATGCTGCCGGTATCGAAGGTCAGGTAGAGCGTGCCGGCACGGCAGGATTGCGGCGCGGCAGGCGCCGGCTGCGCGGGTCCGGCGGCGTTGGCTGAGGTGGCTGAGGTGGCTGAGGTGGCCGACGTGGCCGAGGTGGCGAAACCCGCCGCCGCCGCCGCCAGTGCCAGCCCCGCAACGGCAAACCCGGCCGCCGCGCGTATCACCGCGCGGGCGGGCCGGGGCCGCGAAATCTTGCTCATGATGCCTGTCCTGATGACCTGTGACTGCATTGGAGTGGCGACAGCCATACTAGTTTCGAGTGCCGCGCGGGCCGCCGCGTTCCGTGCGGCGCCGCGCCCGCCACGCCCGGCTCAATACTCAATACAAAGGCGCGCGCGTGCGGAAGTAAATGCCGTGCGGCGAACGGCCGACGCGGATGGTCTTGACCAGCTTGCGGCTGGCCACGTCGACCAGGCCGACCGAGCGTGCCCAGCGGAAGCTCACCCACAGCGTCTTGCCGTCCGCGGTGAGCTCCATGTCATCGGGACCGGCAGGCAGGCCGGTGATATCGCCGATCTTGGTCAGCGTCTGCTGGTCCAGGATGCTGATCGTGCCGGAGACGCGGTTGGACAGGAACAGGTGGCGCTTGTCGCCCACCGCGCGGAAATTGTGCGCGCCCTTGCCGGTCTGGATCTGCTTGACCACGGTGCGGGTATGCCAGTCGATCACGGCGACGTAGTCGGCGCCGGTCATGCCCACCAGCAGGTACTTCTGGTCAGGCGTCACCCACACCCCGGCGGGTGCCGAGCCGGCGTCCATGCGCCACATCACGGTCTGCGTGGGCAGGTCGATGGCGACCACCTCGTTGGAGTCCTGCAGCGTGATGAAGGCCACGCGGCTATCGGCGGTGAAGGCGATATGGCTCGGTGTCTTGGCCAGCGGCAATTGCTTGGCGATCTTCAGCGCCTTGCCGTCCCAGCGGTACAGGTCGACCCGGTCGAGGCGGTTGCCGGTGGTCAGGAACCATTTCTGGTCGGGCGAGAAACCGATCTGGTAGGGATCGTCGATATTGGGAACGCGCTGCTGGACCTTGCCCGTGACCGGGTCGAGGAAGACCAGGTCATTGCCCACTGCATTGGCGACGATCAGCGATTTGTCGTCGGGCGTGGCGATCAGGTGATGGGGCTCCTTGCCGACCGGGAAGGTCTCGAGCACCTTCTGCATGTCCTTGTCGATCAGCGTGACGGTTGCGTCACCCGAATTGAGCACCACCACCACTTCTGCCGAGGCCGGCGCCGCTGCCATCCCCAGGGACAGGGTACCGATCAAGGCAAACCCGGAAACTACACGACGCAATGCGAGCATAAGACCGTTAAACAATGACTTAATCGAGCATTCTAACGTTTCCGGGTCCTGATCCGATGACGCAGCTCAAGAAACTAACATTTGGTCACAATCTCGGGGTGGGGGGATAGGGGACGGGGGGGCAGAGGGTTCCTGGCGAATTTTTGGGGGCTGTTGTCGACGTCAAGGTCAACGTCAACGTCAAAGTCAACGTCAACGTCAACGTCAAAGGCTTTCGCGCCCCCGGCGCGACCTACTTTCTTTTGTCCGAAAAGAAAGTAGGCCAAGAAAGCGGACTCCTGGCCGGAGGGGCAGAAGAATCCAGGGTTTATGGGATTTGCGGATTCGTGGTGGGCGTGTCGGTTCTGCTGGAATCTGCCGGTACCGGCTCGGGCGGCCGCTAGGCTGCGGGCGGTGCTGGTTTCGTGGTGATGCCCCTGGGCGCTGGTGCACTGCTTGTTCGGGCATCTGCCGTTACCGGGTCGGGTGGCCACGGCATCGTGGCGTCGCTGGTTTCGTGGTGGGCGTGGTGGACCGGCTTTCGAGCCGAGGCAGGGAGCCTGGGCTGGGGGGCCTGTGGGCCTGTCATGCCACGCAAAACCAAGCCCCCTCACCTCTGCATCGCCTCCCAAACCTTCTGCAGCCGCTTTACCGACATCGGCACTGGCGTGCGCAGCTCCTGCGCGAACAGCGCCACGCGCAGTTCTTCCAGCATCCAGCGGAACTCGTCCAGGCGCGCATCCTCCACGCCCCTGCCCTGCTGGCGCAACTGCTTCTCGGCGCGCTGCCACTGCTGCAGCAGCGGCGTCATTTCCTGCAGGCGCTGGGTGTCGCGCGCCGGGTCGCCCTTGATCTTGTCGATGCGCATGGCGATGCCTTTCAGGTAGCGCGGGAAATGCACCAGTTGCAGGTAGGGCGTATCGGTCACGAACTGCTTACCCATCAACCGCGCCAGCTGCGCCTCCATATCGGCGTGCGCCGCGGCGAAGGGCTTGGCCTGGATCAGCTTGCGCGGCAGCGTGGCGTACTCGGCCAGCACTGCGCCCACCAGCCGGGCGATCTCCTGCGCCAGCAGGTTCAGGCGCGAACGCCCCTCCTCCTTGCGCGCGGCGAACTCAGCCTCGTTGCGCGGCAGCGGCGCCTGCAGGCAGGCGCGCTCGAGCGCCATCGTCACGATCTGGTCGCGCAGCATTTCCTGCGTGCCCAGCGTCATGTACTGCATCGCCATCTGCTGCAGGCCGGGGATGTTCTTTTCCAGGAACTTCACCTGCTCGCGCAATTGCAGCGCGAACAGGCGGCGCAGGCCGACGTGATGCACGCGCACGGCTTCCTGCGGGTCGTCGAACACTTCCACGTCGCAATGCGCTCCGCGGTCGACCAGCGCCGGATAGCCGAACAGCGTCTGGTTGCCCTTGCGGATTTCCAGCAGCTCCGGCAGCTCGCCGAACGACCAGCCGGTCAGCCCTTCGTACTGGCCGGGTTCGGCCGCCGGCGCCTGCGACGCGGATTGCGCAGCGATGCTCTGGAACGACTGCTGTGCCTGCCCGCCCAGCTCGGCGCGCAGTTGCGCCAGGTTACGGCCCATGTCGAGCTGGCGGCCATGTTCGTCCACCACCTTGAAGTTCATCGCATGGTGGGCCGGCAGCGTCTCCAGCTTGAAGTCCGCGCGCCTGACCATGGTGCCGGTCTGCTCGCGGATATCGGCGATCAGCACGTCGAGCAGCTCGCCCTCGCCGAACGGCCTGCGCTCCACGAAGCCGGCGGCGTAGTCGGGCAGCGGCACGCAATGCCGGCGCAGCTTCTGCGGCAGTGACTTGAGCAGCAGGTGCACCTTCTCCTTGACCATGCCCGGCACCAGCCAGTCGGCCCGCTCCGGGCGCACCTGGTTGAGCGCATACAGCGGCACGGTCAGCGTCACGCCGTCGCGGTGGCTGCCGGGCTCGAAGTGATAGGTCAGCGCCATATCCACGCCCGCCACTGGCATCAGCTTGGGGAACAGGTCCGTGGTAATGCCAGCCGCTTCATGCCGCATCAGCTCTTCGCGGTTCAGGTAGAGCAGCTTGCGGTCACGTGCGCTTTCGGTCTGGTACCACTGCTCGAAGGTGGCCTGCTGGTGGATCTCCGCCGGGATCAGGCGGTCATAGAAGGCGAAGATCAGTTCGTCGTCCACCAGCACGTCCTGCCGGCGCGACTTGTGCTCCAGGTTCTCGATCTCGCGCGTCAGGCGCTGGTTGTGCGCGAAGAACGGCAATTTGGTATCGAACTCGCCTTCCACCAGCCCGCGCCGGATAAACAGCTCGCGCGCCTCCGCCGGGTTCATCGGGCCGTAGTGCACGCGGCGGTGCTGGTAGACCACCAGCCCGTACAGCGTGGCGCGCTCCATGGCCATCACCTGGCCGGACTTCTTCTCCCAGTGCGGATCGCTCCAGCTCACCTTGAGCAGGTGGCGGCCCACCTGCTCGAGCCATTCCGGCTCGATGCGCGCCAGCGTGCGCGCGAACAGCCGGCTGGTCTCGATCAGCTCGGCGCCGATGATCCAGCGGCCCACCTTGCGCGCGATCAGCGAGCCGGGCCACAGGTGGAACTTGATGCCGCGCGCGCCCAGGTATTCGCGCCCGCGGCCGTCGGCCTCTTCGAGCTTGCAGCCTACATTGCCCAGCAGGCCGGTCAGCAGCGCCTTGTGGACCTGCTCGTAAGTGGGCTCGCTCTCGTTGAGGCGCCAGCCCTGCTCGGTCACCGTGGTCAGCAGCTGCGAATGCACGTCGCGCCATTCGCGCAGGCGCACATGCGAGAGGAAGCTGGCGCGGCACTGGTCCTGCAGCTGGCGGTTGGTCTTCTTGTGCGCCACCGCCTCTTCGAACCAGCGCCACATCTTGACCCAGCCCAGGAACTCGGACTTCTCGTCCATGAACTTGCGGTGGGCCTGGTCGGCCGCTTCCTGCGCCTCCTGCGGGCGGTCGCGCGGGTCCTGTACGGATAGCGCGCTGGCGATGATCAGCACTTCGCGCAGGCACTGGTGCTCGCGCGCGGCCAGGATCATGCGGGCCACGCGCGGGTCCAGCGGCAGGCGAGCCAGCTGGCGGCCGGTCTGGGTCAGCGCGTTGGCGTCGTCGCCCACGCTCTCCACCGCGCCCAGCTCCTGCAGCAGCTGGTAGCCGTCGGCAATGGCACGACCCAGCGGCGGCTCGATAAAGGGAAACTCCTCGATCGCGGTCAGCTTGAGCGCCTTCATGCGCAGGATGACCGCGGCCAGCGAGGAGCGCAGGATTTCCGGATCGGTAAAGCGCGCGCGGCCGACGAAATCCGCTTCCTCGTAGAGCCGGATGCATACGCCGTCGGCGACCCGGCCGCAACGGCCGGCACGCTGGTTGGCGGCGGCCTGCGAGATCGCCTCGATCTGCAGCTGCTCGACCTTGTTGCGATAGGAATAGCGCTTGACCCGCGCCATCCCGGTATCCACCACATAGCGGATGCCCGGCACGGTCAGCGAGGTCTCGGCCACATTGGTGGCCAGCACGATGCGGCGTGCATTGGAGGGCCGGAACACACGCTCCTGCTCCTGCACCGACAGGCGCGCGAACAGCGGCAGGATCTCGGTATGCGGCGGATGGTGCTTGCGCAGCGCCTCCGCGGCCTCGCGGATCTCGCGCTCGCCGGGCAGGAACACCAGCACGTCGCCGGGGCCGAGCCGGCAGAGCTCGTCCACGGCCTCGACGATGCCGTCGAACAGGTCGCGGTCCTTGCCCTGCGCCGCCTTGGGCGCACCCTCGCCCGGCGCCGCCTTGTCCTTCTCGATCGGCCGGTAGCGGATTTCGACCGGATACAGGCGCCCGCTCACCTCGATCACCGGCGCCGGCTTGCCGCCCTGCGCGAAATGCTCGGCGAAGCGGTTGGCGTCGATGGTGGCCGAGGTGATGATCAGCTTGAGGTCCGGCCGCTTCGGCAGGATCTCCCTCAGGTAGCCGATCAGGAAATCGATATTGAGGCTGCGTTCGTGCGCCTCGTCGATGATGATGGTGTCGTAGGCCCGCAGCAGCGGATCGTTCTGCGTCTCGGCCAGCAGGATACCGTCGGTCATCAGCTTGACCGAGGCACCCGGCGACATGGTGTCGTTGAAACGCACCTGGTAGCCCACGTGCTCGCCCAGCGGCGTGCCGATCTCCTGCGCGATGCGCTTGGCGGTGGAGGTGGCGGCAATACGCCGCGGCTGGGTGTGGCCGATCAGGCCGCCGCCGCCGTCCGCGCCCGGGCCGCGCCCGATCGACAGGCAGATCTTGGGCAGCTGCGTGGTCTTGCCGGAGCCGGTCTCGCCCGAGACGATCACTACCTGGCTGGCCAGCAGCGCCTGCGCGATCTCCTCGCGGCGGGCCGACACCGGCAGCGCCTCGGGGAACGTAATCGGCGGCAGCGGATTGGCCACGCGGCGCGGCCGGGCTGCACCTGCCTCGGCGCGGGGCCGGCCCTGGCGGCCCTCCCCGGGCGGCCTCGGAGGTCGCGCGGCCGGCGCCGCGGGCGCAGCCTGGGCGG
>NZ_JBFTLQ010000095.1:0-26546 GCF_056396525.1 Cupriavidus sp. 05T41 | reverse complement strand
GGCGCAAGCCCCGGCCGAGCCGGCTCCCGGGGCGGCCCCGGCGGCGGCTACGGCCGAGGCGGTGGCCGCCACCGTGGCGCAAGCCGCCGCGCGCAGCGTGCCCACCCTGCTGATCGACAAGCCGCTGCGGTCGGGCCAGCAGATCTACGCCGCCGGCGACGTGGTGATCCTCGACCTGGTCAGCTACGGCGCCGAGGTCATCGCCGAAGGCAACATCCATATCTATGCCCCGCTGCGCGGCCGCGCGCTGGCGGGCGTCAAGGGCGACGCGCAGGCGCGCATCTTCTGCACCTGCCTGGAGCCCGAACTGCTTTCCATCGCCGGCATCTACCGCACCGGCGAACTGTCCTTGCCCGCCGATGTGCTGGGCAAGCCCGCCCAGGTAAGGCTGGCCGGGGAAAAACTGATCCTCGAACCGCTCCGGATGAAGTAACACCGCCGCAGAGCACCGACCACAGCAGCGCAAGCTTCAACCATTACTGGATCCAAGAGCCATGGCAAAAATCATCGTTGTGACCTCCGGCAAGGGGGGCGTAGGCAAGACCACCACCAGCGCCAGCTTCTCTGCCGGCCTGGCCCTGCGTGGCCACAAGACTGCCGTGATCGACTTCGACGTCGGCCTGCGCAACCTAGACCTGATCATGGGTTGCGAGCGCCGCGTGGTCTACGACCTGGTCAACGTGGTACAGGGCGAAGCCAACCTGAACCAGGCCCTGATCAAGGACAAGAAGTGCGAGAACCTGTTCATCCTGCCGGCCTCGCAGACGCGTGACAAGGACGCCCTGACCAAGGAAGGCGTG
Source organism: Cupriavidus sp. 05T41 (assembly GCF_056396525.1). Taxonomy (NCBI): domain Bacteria; kingdom Pseudomonadati; phylum Pseudomonadota; class Betaproteobacteria; order Burkholderiales; family Burkholderiaceae; genus Cupriavidus; species Cupriavidus sp. 05T41. Next base: position 25,746 of record NZ_JBFTLQ010000095.1, on the reverse strand, counting down.
GAGAAGGTCATCAACGGCCTGATCGACATGGGCTTCGAGTTCATCGTGTGCGACTCGCCCGCCGGCATCGAGTCGGGCGCCCTGCTGGCCATGTATTTCGCCGACGAAGCGCTGGTCGTGACCAATCCGGAAGTCTCCTCGGTGCGAGACTCTGACCGCATCCTCGGCATCCTGGCCTCGAAGACCAAGCGCGCCAGCGAAGGCGGCGAGCCGATCAAGGAACACCTGCTGATCACGCGCTACAACCCGAAGCGCGTGCATGGCGGCGAAATGCTGTCGCTGACCGATATCCAGGAGATCCTGCGCATCAAGCTGATCGGCGTGGTGCCGGAATCGGAAGCGGTGCTGCATGCGTCCAACCAGGGCACGCCGGCCATCCACCTGGAAGGCAGCGACGTGGCCGACGCCTATGGCGACGTGGTCGACCGCTTCCTCGGCAAGGACAAGCCGATGCGTTTCACCGACTACCAGAAGCCGGGGCTGCTCTCCCGCATCTTCGGCAACAAGTAAGGAGGGCCTGCCATCATGTCGATTCTGTCCTTCCTGCTCGGCGAGAAAAAGAAATCCGCCTCCGTTGCCAAGGAGCGGCTCCAGATCATCCTCGCCCATGAACGCACCGGCCATTCGGCGCCGGCCGACTATCTGCCCGCCCTGCAACGCGAACTGGTCGCGGTGATTTCGAAATACGTGAAAATCAGTGACCAGGACCTGCGCGTGAGCCTGGAGCGCCAGGACAACCTGGAGGTCCTCGAAGTCAAGATCGAGATCCCGCAGGGCTAGGCGAAGCGCCGCTCCGGGGCTTGCGCGCGCCCCTTTGGCGGTAGGGTTGACAGGTAGCGCCAACGTCATGCGGCGACGCACTAAATTGAGAAATTGTCGCGGCGCCACAACGCTTTATGCACCATTTGCAAGTCTGTGGGCGTTCTGCAACGTTGATTAGTGTCTTAATCTTTTCTGTTTTGTTAAATTTTCGCGGCGTTTACACGAAACGTAAACTCGTCCGCCGCCGCGATCCGGCCGCGGACACGACAGAACAGAAAAGGAGCACTATGAAGAAATCAGCCCTGACCCTTGCAATTGGCACGCTGCTGGCCGGCAGCGCGTACGCACAATCCTCCGTCACCCTGTACGGTATCGTTGACCAGAGCATCCGCTACACCAGCAACTCGAACGGCGCCAACGATAACCTGTTCCAGCTGACCAACGGCGCCATCACCAACAGCCGCTGGGGTATCAAGGGCAGCGAAGCCCTGGGTAACAACCTGAAGGCGATCTTCCAGCTGGAAAACGGCTTCGATCCTGATACCGGCCGCGCCAACCAGAGCAACCGCCTGTTCGGCCGTCAAGCCTACGTCGGCCTGGCCGGCGATTTCGGCACCATCAAGCTGGGCCGCCAGTACACCGAAGGCTTTACGCTGTTCGGCGACTTCGACCCGCTGACCATCGGCAACTACACGGGCAACGCCTGGCCGTTCTTCCTGACCAACTTCCGTAACGACAACGTCGTCAGCTACGACGGCAAGTTCGGCGGCCTGAACGTGGGCGCCAGCTACGGCTTCGGTGAAAAGGCAGGCAGCTTCACGACGTCGCAATACTGGGGCACGCGCGCTGCGTACGCCTTCGGTCCGTTCGGTATCGGCGGCGTGTACCAGGAAACCCGCGACGCCAACGGCAACAAGCAGCAAATGTGGGGCGCAGCCGGTAAGTACAGTTTCGGCGCAGCCAAGGTGTTCCTCGGCTACGTTGGCGGCAAGGACCGTACCGGTTCGGTCGACGCCAGCCTGAACGGCGACGCACTCGCTGCCGGCTCCATCAACGCGGTGCCGGCCGGCAACTTCACTGCCAACCCGCGCAAGGACATCATCGGCTACCTCGGCATGACCTATCAGGTCTCCCCGGCGCTGGCGCTGACCGGCGTGTTCTACGGCGATCACGTCAAGGACGTGAACGGCGTTGCCAACAGTTCGGGCAACCGCTACACCGGCGTGCTGCTGGCCGAGTACTCGCTGTCCAAGCGCACCCAGGTCTACGGCACCGTGGACTACAACAAGCTGACCGGCGGCACGAAGACCGAACTGCCGGGCAAGAACAATCAGACCGGCGCAGCTGTCGGTATCCGCCACATTTTCTGATTGCGCTTGATCTGATCGCCTTCACGGGCACGTCCCCGCCCACGCGGGGGCGCTTCAGACCGCAAGAAAGCCCCTTCGGGGGCTTTCTTGCTTTCTACGGCAGCATGGGCAGCTCGATATGCCAGGCGTCGGTTTCCGTGCGCAGCAGGCCGCCGTGGCGCAGCAGCACCCGCTTGCAGAACTGCATGGCACCGGCATCCGCTGCACCGGCACCGCCAGCGTCACCGGCCTCGGCGATGCGCGTCCCGGACAGCCGGCAGACGCCCCCGCAGATGCGCTGGTGCAGCCGCGCCGGCGAGCCCTCGCGGGCGGCATCCAGCGACAGTGCCATCAGCACGCGCAGCAGTTCGGACAGCATGGCAGGGTCGCCATGCACCGCAACCTCCTGCGGCAGCGGCGAGAGCACGATATGCCGGCCGGGCTGTTCCGCGTTCCAGGCCGCCTGCGCCGCCGGGCCCGCCAGCGCATTCCACTCCAGCCGCTCCATGCGGTAGTCATGCTGCAGCTCGCGCAGCAGCCGCGCGAGATCGTCGACCAGGCGCAGCGAGGCCCTGGCGCAGCCGGCGGCCTGCGCGGCGAATTCCCCGGATGTCAGCAGCGGCGGCGCAGCGAGCCTGAGCTCCACGAGCGCCAGGATCGCGCTGTGCGGCGTGCGCAGGTCGTGCGACAGGCCGTGCCGGATGATCTGCCAGGATGCCTGCGCCGCTTCGTCGTACCGGGCCTGCGCGGATTTTGCGGGCGTGCCTCCCGCCCTCCCGGAGACAAGCTCCCCGAGCCGTTCGAGACGGTGCGCGGCCGCCAGCAGGCAGCGCGCCATGCGCACGGCCTCCCGGCCCAGCCAGGCCATCATGCGGCCGCCGGCGTCAGTTCGAGCCGGTAGCCATGCGTGTAGACGGGCAGCAGGCGCAGCCCGTGCTCCGGGGTCAGGCCCAGCTTGCTGCGCACGCGCGACATGTGGGTATCGATGGTGCGCGACAGCGGCGAGATCTCGCGCCCCCACACCGCCGCCACGATATGGTCGCGCGACACGATGCGCCCTTCGTTGCGGAACAGCAGCACGGCGAGGTCGAACTCCTTGGGCGTAAGCCTGAGCGGCGTGGCCCGGTGGACCACCGTGCGCGCGGCGCAATCGAACAGGTAGCCGGCCAGCGCGACGCGCGCGCCACCGCCGCCGGGCTCCGGATAGGCGCGCCGCAGCAGCGACTCGGTGCGCGCCAGCAGCTCGCCGCGCCGCACCGGCTTGAGCATGTAGTCGTCGGCGCCGGTGGCGAGGCCGTCGACGATGTCTTCCTCGGCCGTGCGGCCGGTCACGAACATCACCGGCACGCGGCGGTCCAGGTTGGCCCGCACCCAGGTCAGCACCTCCTTGCCGGAGAGATCGGGCATGTGCCAGTCGAGCAGCAGCAGGTCGAAGTTTTCCTCGCGCAGGCGCAGCAGCATCTCGCGGCTGCGCGAGAAGGTCATGCACTCATGGCCCGCCTCGCCGAGGATCTGCCGGATCAGGGCTGCCTCGGCGGGCTGGTCTTCCAGTGAAGCGATCTTCATTCCCATGGTATTTGGCCGGTCTCGCGTTGTTTCGGGGGGATTTCACCCCGGGGGACGACCCGACGATGCGGGGCTTCCGGAATTAGATGCCCCGGCCGCGCGCGGGCACGTGAGAGTTTTCGCATTCGACGGCGGGCAACGCGCCGGCACATCCGCCGCGCCCCGGGGCGACGCTAAGATTTCCCGCACGGCCTTCGCCGCGCAAGCCCGCGGCGGCGGCCATCACCGCACATCACCACGAGGAGAGGACTGCATGCGAATCGCCGTACTGGAGGACGATCCGGCCCGGGCCATCCTGCTGGAGCAGGCACTCACGCTGAGCGGGCATGATTCGCGGCGCTTTCGCGAGGGCGGCGCGCTGATGCAGGCGCTGCGCAGCGAGCCTTACGCGCTGCTGCTGATGACGTGGGAGATCCCCGGCATCTCGGCGCGGGATGTCCTGCTGTGGGTGCGGCGCACCCTGGGCGAGGAACTGCCGGTGATGCTGCTGAGCGCTCAGGACGGCGATGCGCATATCGCCGACTGCTTTGCGCTCGGCGCCGATGCCGTGCTGCCGGCGCCGGTCCGCCGCGCGGAGCTGGCGGCGCGCGTGCGGGCGCTGCTGCGCCGCGTGCCGGTGGTGCAGGCCCGCAGCGAGTTGACGCTGGGGCCCTACCGCCTGGCGCTGGCCGAGCGGCGCGTCTTCGTCAACGAGCGCCAGGTCAGGCTGGCGCCCAAGGAATTCGAGCTGGCGGCACTGCTGTTCCGGCATGCCGGGCAGTTGCTGCTGCGCCAGACCATCGAGCAGGCCGTGTGGCGGCGTGCGATGCCGCCGGCGTCGCGCACGCTGGACAGCCATCTGTCGCGCGTGCGCACCAAGCTGGCGCTGGAGCCGCGCAATGGCGTGCGGCTGTCATCGGTCTACGCCACCGGCTGCCGGCTCGACCTGGTCGAGCCGGGCTGAGCGGACGCGCCCGGCGGGCGCCCGGGACGGCGCGAGGCGGTCCTGGCCAGTCACGCGGCCGCGGGCGGCACGCGCATGCCGCGCGCCGCGCAACGACGCCAGGACCGGTCGTCCCGATATGGCTGCTTACTCGGCCTTGATGCCGGCTTCCTTCACGATGCGGGCGTTGTCGTCGTACTCAGCGCGGATTGCCGCGGCGAATTGCGCGGCGGTGCCGCCGGTGGGCACCTCGCCGCCCTTGAGCAGGCGCTCGCGCACCTCGGGCTCGGCCAGGGCCTTGTTCAGCTCGGTATTCAGCCTGGCGATGATGGCCGGCGGCGTGTGCGCCGGCGCGAAGATGCCGAAGGTCGAGGTCAGGTTGGCCTTGGGATAGCCCAGCTCGGCCAGTGTCGGCACATTGGCCATCGAGGCGATGCGCTTGGGCGCGCCCACCGCCAGCGCACGCAGGCGGCCAGCCTGCATGTGCTGGGTCAGCACCGGGCTGGCGTTGGTGCTCATCACCTCGAACTGCCCGCCGAGCGCGTCGTTCATCTGCTGGCCCGCGCCCTTGTAGGGAATCAGCGTCAGGTCGGCCTGGGCCCTGGACTTGACCTGCTCCAGCATCACGTGGCCGACCGTGCCGAGGCCGGAGGTGGCCCAGCGCACCGAGCCGGGCCGGGCCTTGGCCTGCGCCAGCAGGTCCTGGAAAGTCTTGCCGGCGAAGCTTTGGGTGGCCACCAGCAGCACCGGCGAGTACATCACGCTCATCACCGGCGCGATATCGCGCTGCGGGTCGTAGTTGACGTGGCCCACGTGCGGGTTGAGCGTGAGCGGGCTGGTCGAGGCGAAGCCCAGCGTGTAGCCGTCCGGCGCGGCCTTGGCCACGGCGTCGATGCCGATGCTGCCGCCGGCGCCGGCCTTGTTCTCCACCACCACCGAGCCGCCCATCTGCGCCGACAGGCGCTCGCCGAGCGCGCGCGCCACGGCGTCGCTGATGCCGCCGGTGGGGTAGGCCACGATCAGGCGGATCGGACGCGAGGGATATGCGTCGGCGGCGCGGGCGGGCACGGCAGACAGGCTCGCCACGGCGGCGGCAAACACGGGCGCGGCGGCCAGCAAGGGAAATCGGCGGGAAACGGACATTGGCGGGGAAACGGCAGGGACGGTAAGAGACGAAGGCGGAGTTTATCCGATCGGGGATGCGTCACCGCCCGTGCCTGGTCCCGCCACCAGGGCACATTCGGGCACCCACGACACGAACAGCTCGTTGGCGCGGTCATAGAGGTGCCACACGGTGCCGCACTCGCGGCAGGTGAAGGTAAGCATGCTGAATGGCACGCCGGCGGCGCTCTGGCTTACCAGCGGCGCGGTGTGCTTGAGCGCCAGGCGCTCGTGCGGCTCGCGGCGGCGCGAATCCGCGGCCAGCGCCAGGCAGTGGCCGCAGGCGGCCCGGGCGGGGCGCGCGGGCGGGGGCCGGGAAGGGAGGGGGGGAGGCACAACAGACGTCATGCCCGCCATGATGCCGCAAAAACGGCGCGCCATTCATCCCGGCGCGTTCACCGCGGCTGCGCGGACGGCGCGCGCTGGCCCAGCCACACGCTGGCCAGCACCAGCAGCGCGCCCGCCATCTGCGCCGCGCTCAAGGTCTGGCCGAGCACCGCGAAGCCGAGCACGGTCGCGCTCACCGGGCTCAGCAGGCCGAGCGCCGACACCGCCGCCGTGGGCAGCCGCCCGATGCCGCGGAACCACAGCGCGTAGCTGATACCGGCGCCGGCGATGCACAGCCACGCGTAGCCCAGCACATTGGGCAGCGTCAGCCGTGCCGGCAGCGTCTCGAACGCCAGTGCGAAGGGCAGCAGGAACAGCGCGCCGGCGGTCAGCTGCCACGCGGTCAGCACCAGCGGCGAGACCGGCGGGCGCCAGCGCTTGGCCAGCACCGTGCCGAGCGCCATCGACACCGCCCCGGCAGCTGCCGCCGCCACGCCCACCGCATCGAGCCTGGCGGCCGGCCCGAGCACCAGCAGGGCCACGCCGCCGATGCCGCCAAACCCCGCCAGCCACGCCGCCAGGTGCGGCCGCGCGCCGAGCAGCAGCCATGCCAGCGCCACCACCAGCAGCGGCTGGATCGCGCCCACGGTGGCCGCCACCCCGCCCGGCAGGCGATAGGCCGCGATAAACAGCATGGCCTGGAACAAGCCGATATTGAGCACGCCCAGCACCGCCGCCTTCCACCACCAGCCGCCGGACGGCAGTTGCCGGCCCCAGGCCAGCATGGCCAGCCCCGCCGGCAGCGCGCGGATGACGCCGGACAGCAGTGGCTGGCCGGGCGGCAGCCACTGGCTGGTGATGAGGTAGGTGCTGCCCCAGACCAGCGGGGCGGAAGCGGTCAGCAGCACGTCGGCCGCGCGTACCCGCCCCTGCCGGGAAATCGCGGCGAGTGCCGGCATGGCAGGCGCCGCGGGGGATGCCGCCTGCGCCGGTGGGACGGGCGGGGCTATCGGAGTGATCGGAGTGATCGGAGTGATCGGAAGGGGCGGTGCGTCGGGCTTCATGCGGCTGGCCTCCGTGGCAACTCTTCTTCACAAGAAGAATCTTGATATCAAGATAAAATCCACTTTACGAAGTGAAAGGCTTGATGTCAAGATTCTTGCCATCCGCATCAATCGCAAATCGCAATACACATCCCATGGCCACCCGCGGCAAACCCAAGGCCACACCCCCTGCCGCGCCTCGCAGCGCCGGCAAGGAAGACGCGCCCGCGCTGCATCCCGCAAGCATGGGCGAGCCGGACCCTGCCGCGGACGGCGACCGCGTCGACCGCATCCTCGCCCAGTGGGCACGCGAGCGCCCCGATCTCGACGCCTCGCCGATGGGCATCATCGGCCGTGTCTGGCGCCTGGCGCGCCATACCGACCGCGCCGTGGAAGCCGCGCTGGCGCCCGTCGGCCTGAACAGCTGGGAGTTCGACGTGCTGGCCACGCTGCGCCGCTCGGGACCGCCCCATGCGCTCTCGCCGGGCGCGCTGATCGACTCGCTGATGATCACCTCGGGCACCATGACCAACCGCATCGACCATCTCGAACGCGCCGGCCTGGTGCGCCGCTGCCCGAATCCGGACGACAGGCGCGGGCTGCTGATCGAGCTGACAGGCGAGGGCCGCGGCCGCATCGACCACGCGGTGGAGGTCCACGTGGCCAACGAGCACCGCCTGCTGGCGCGCCTCACGGCCGCCGAGCGCAAGCAGCTCGCCGGCCTGCTGCGGCGCTGGCTGCAGGGCTTCGAGCCGCCCGGCGAATAGGGTATCCGCCGCATCGGCGCCGGCACTGGCACGAAGCCTGCGATCCACACTGCCCTTTGACCGCATCGCCACCGCTTTCCATCGCCCTCCATCGCTTTCGATCCATTTCACCTTCCCCCCACCGTATTTCCGGAGACACCCGCATGCCCCCGCATTTCCGCCCGCGCGCCAGCGCACCCGCCCTCATGCTCGCCGCCCTCCTCTGCGCCGGTGCCGCGCAGGCCGCGCCGGTCGAGCCGGCCTACCAGTTGTCGCAGCAGGAAAAGCCCGCGCTGATCGCCACGCTCAAGGACCTGGTCTCGATCGAGTCCGGCAGCAAGGACATCGAAGGCCTGGACCGCATCGCCACGCTGATCCGCGACCGGCTCTCGGCCATGGGCGGCGACGCGAAGCTGATCGAGCCCACCGAGGTCTACCGCATGGAAGACACGCCCAAGCAGGTGGGCAAGATGGTGATGGCGCAGTTCAAGGGCACGGGAAAGCGCAACATCATGCTGATCGGCCACATGGACACGGTCTACCTGCGCGGCATGCTGGCGCAGCAGCCGTTCCGCATCGACGGCGAGCGCGCCTACGGCCTGGGCATCGCCGACGACAAGAACGGCGTGGCGGTGATCCTGCACACCGTGGCCATCCTGCAGAAGATGGGCTTCAAGGACTACGGCACCCTGACGGTGCTGATCAACGGCGACGAGGAAATCAGCTCGCCGGGCGCGCGCGCCATGCTGACCAAGATGGGCAGCCAGCAGGACGCGGTGTTCTCGTGCGAGGCCACGCGCGTGACCGGCGACCGCCTGTCGCTGGCCACCAGCGGCATCGGCGCGATCTCGCTGACCGTGCACGGCAAGTCCTCGCACGCCGGCAGCTCGCCCGAGCAGGGCCGCAACGCGCTGTACGAACTCTCCCACCAGATCCTGCAGATGCGCGACCTGTCCAACCCGGACACCGGTCTCAAGGTGAACTGGACGATCTCCTCGGCCGGCTCCAACCGCAACGTGATTCCCGCCATTGCCACGGCGCAGGCCGACGTGCGCGTGCTGCGCACCGCCGACTACGACGGCCTGGAGCGCACGCTGCAGGAGCGCGTCAAGAAGCAACTGATCCACGACACCAAGGTCGAGGTCAAGTTCGAGCGCCGCCGCCCGCCGCTCGAGGTCACCGATGCGGCACGCAAGCTGGCCGCCCACGCGCAAGGCGTGTATGCCGAGATCGGCGAGAAGCTGGCGGTCTACGACACCGCCGAAGGCGGCGGCACCGATGCCGCCTTCGCCGCGGCCGCCACCAAGGCGCCGGTGATCGAGCGCTTCGGCCTGCGCGGCTTCGGCGCGCACTCGAACGACGCCGAATACGTCGACCTCAACTCGGTCACGCCGCGCCTGTACCTGCTGACGCGCATGATCATGGACGTCTCGCAGGACAAGACCGGGAACTGAGCCGGCGCGCCGGTCCACGCGCCGGCCTTGCCGCGGATGCCGGCCCCCGCAAGGGGCTGGCACGTTTCTCGCCTGCATCTCCCGCAGGCAGGAGCGCGGCAGGACAACCGGTGCGGCCGGGGTGCAACCTGCACGACCGGCCCGAATCTCCGCCCGTATCCCCGCGCATGCGCATGCCAGTGTAGGAAGTGCAGCGTGCGCAGTGAAGCCCGCGCTGCGTGGCGTCGGCCACGCAGCGGCCGGCCCGGTGGGAACCGGACCCCGGCCGGCTAGCGTCAGGCCGGTTTCTTGCGCCCGCCCAGGTCGGGCAGGAAGACCGCCAGCAGCCCCAGCAGCGGCAGGAAGGCGCACAGCCGGTAGACGGCCTGGATGCCTTGCGCGTCCGCCAGCGTGCCCAGCACCGCGGCGCCGATGCCGCCCATGCCGAAGGCAAAGCCGAAGAACAGGCCGGACACCATGCCCACCTTGCCGGGGATCAGCTCCTGCGCGAACACCAGGATGGCCGAGAACGCCGAGGCCAGGATAAAGCCGATGATGAACGACAGCACGCCGGTCCAGAACAGGTTGGCATGCGGCAGCATCAGCGTGAACGGCGCCACGCCCAGGATCGACGCCCAGATCACGCGCTTGCGGCCGATGCGGTCGCCGATCGGGCCGCCCAGGATGGTGCCGGCCGCCACCGCGAACAGGAAGGCGAACAGGTAGATCTGCGCGCTCTGGCGCTCCAGGCCGAAGCGCTCCATCAGGTAGAAGGTGTAGTAGGTGTTCAGGCTCGCCATGTAGAAGTACTTGGAGAACACCAGCACCATCAGCACGATCATGGCGCGCACCACGGTGCTGCGCGGCAGCGGCGCGGCGGTGGAGACGGCCTTGCGCTTGCGCGCGGTGTGGGCCAGCTCGCGGCCGTACCAGCCGCCGATCTGCCACAGCACGGCGATCGCCAGCAGCGCGGCCAGCGAGAACCACGCCACGCTGCTCTGCTGGTGCACGATCCACGCCGCCAGCAGCGGCCCGGCCGCGCTGCCGGCATTGCCGCCGACCTGGAAGATCGACTGCGCCAGGCCGTGCTGGCCACCCGAGGCCATGCGCGCCACCCGCGATGATTCCGGGTGGAAGATCGACGAACCCGTGCCCACCAGCGCGGCCGCCACCAGCAGCACGCCGTAAGTGGGCGCCACCGACAGCAGCAACAGGCCGCACAGCGTGAAGCCCATGCCGATCGGCAGCGACTTCGGCTTGGGATGCTTGTCGGTGTACAGGCCGACCACCGGCTGCAGCAGCGACGCCGTGATCTGGTACGTCAGCGTCAGCAGGCCGATCTGCGTGAAACTAAGGTTGAAGCCGCCCTTGAGCATCGGATAGATGGCCAGGATCAGCGACTGGATCATGTCGTTGAGGAAATGCGAAAAGCTGATCGCCGACAGTACGCGGAAACCGGTCCGCTCCGCGGACTGGGTACTGTGTAGAGGCTGCGCCTGGCCCTGCGGCGAGGCGGTCGCGCCGCCTGGCGCGGTGTCGATGCGGCTGCTCATGATGGAATCGGGGGCTGGAAGAAAAACAATACGGGAATCTGGCAGCCATGCTAATTGGCGCGACTGCGCCTGTCCTGCGAGAATAGGGCCGGAACCTTGGAGAAAAGGACATGCCACGTCCCGCCACCGGCCAGCCTCCCCGCCCGCCCCGCGCCGCGTCCCCCGCTCGCCCGCGTACAGGTGGCGCACCGGCCATACCACCCCTCGTCCCGGCCCACGCCGAAGACCGCGCCGACACCTACAGCGCCGCGCCGGCCTACCTGCGCTACGACCGCGGCCCCATGCCCGTCACCGCCATGGCGGCCGACTACCTGCCGAGCCATGTCACCAAGCCGCACCAGCATCCCCACGCGCAGCTGATCCACGCCGTGCACGGCGTGATGGTGGTCGCCACCGCCGAGGGCCAGTGGATCGTCCCGCCCACGCGCGGCATGTGGATGCCTGGCGGCACCGTGCACTGGATCCGCATGGTGGGCCACGTACGCATGCGCACCGCCTATATCCGGCCCGACGCGGCCGCCAACCTGCCCACGCGCTGCACCGTGCTCGGCATCAGCCCGCTGCTGCGGGAACTGATCCTCGCTGCCATCGACATTCCCACCCCCTACGCGGCCGAATCGCGCGATGGCCGCCTGATGCGCCTGCTGCTGGACGAAGTGATGCTGGTGCCCACCCTGCCCCTGCACCTGCCGCGCCCGGCCGATCCCGGCCTGCGCGAGATCTGCGATGCCATCGTCGGCGCGCCGGATACGGCGCTCACGCTGGCGGAATGGGGCGGGCGGCTGGGCCTCGACCCCAAGACCATCCAGCGCAAGTTCGCGCGCGAGACCGGGATGACGTTCGGGCAATGGCGGCAGCAGGCCCGGCTGCTGGCGGCGCTGGAGGGGCTGGCCGCAGGGGCCAAGGTGGTGGATGTGGCGCTGGACCTGGGCTATGACAGCCCGAGCGCGTTCTCGACGATGTTCCGCAAGCAGTTCGGCGTGCCACCGAGCACCTTCTTCAGATAGGCGGCTGCGGTTGCGGTTGCGGCTGCGGCTGCGGTTGCGGTTGCGGTTGCGGTTGCGGTTGCGGTTGCGGTTGCGGTTGCGGCTGTGCTCCCGGCGGCCGCTGATGCAGGTACGGCCGTTAATTGCGAAATTGGCCGAAACCGGTCAAAGCTCGCGCGGCGCAATGCCGCCGGGATGCCAGCCCAGGCCGGGCCGGGCCGCTACCGATACCGACACCGATACCGCGCCCCGACCAGCGCCCCGGCACCGGACATGCCGCCGTCAGGCCAGATACCGCTCCACCAGCCGCGTCCAGTACGCCGCGCCGACCGTCAGGTTCTCGTCGTTGAAGTCGTAGCCGGCGTTATGCAGCAGCGGCTGCCCCACGCCATTGCCCATGCGCACGAAGCAGCCCGGGCGCTGCTGCAGGAAATAGGCAAAGTCCTCGCTGCCGGCGATCTGCGGGAAGTGCCCCACCACCTTGTCCGGGCCGACCAGTTCCTCGGCGACCTGGCGCGCGAACTCGGTCTCGCGCTCGCTGTTGACCAGTACCGGGTAGCCGCGGATGTAGTCAATCTCCACGGTGGCGCCGTAGCCGTCCACGTGGGAGGTCACCAGTTTGGTGATGCGCGCCTCCAGAGTGCGGCGCACGTCCGGGCTGAAGGAGCGCACGCTCAGTTCCAGCTTGGCGCTTTCGGGGATCACGTTGGGCGCGTGGCCGGCGTGCAGCGTGCCGATGGTGACCACCGCGGTTTCGTTCGGGTCGATATTGCGCGCCACGATGCTCTGCAGCGCCATCACCAGGCTGCCGGCCACCAGGATCGGGTCGATCGCCTGGTGCGGGCGCGCGGCATGGCCGCCCTTGCCGCGGATGGTGATGGAGACCGTATCGCAGGCGGCCATGAAGGGGCCGGTGCGGAACATGAAGGTGCCGGCCTCCACGCCCGGGTGGTTGTGCAGGCCGAAGATCGCATCGCACGGAAAGCGCTCGAACAGGCCGTCGGCCAGCATGCGCTCGGCGCCGCCGCCCGCGCCGATCTCCTCGGCGGGCTGGAAGATCAGGTGCACGGTGCCGTTGAAGTTGCGCGTGCGCGCCAGTTGGCGCGCCGCGCCCAGCAGCACGGTGGTGTGGCCGTCGTGCCCGCACGCGTGCATCTTGCCGGCGTTGAGGCTCGCATAAGGCAGGCCGGTGCGCTCGTGGATGGGCAGCGCATCCATGTCGGCGCGCACGCCGACGGTGCGCGGGCTGTCGCCCTGGCGCAGGCGGCCGACCACGCCGGTGCCGCCCACATGGCGCGTCACCTCGTAGCCCCAGCCCTCGAGCTGGCTGGCGACCAGTTCGGCGGTGCGCACTTCGTCGAAGGCGAGTTCCGGATGCTGGTGGATGGTGTGACGGATGGCTTCCAGCTCGGCGCGGCTGTCGGCCGTATCGGCCAGCTCGCACAAGCGCGCAAGGCGGAAGGCAAAAGGCTTGAGAGAAGGACTTGCGGGGGAGTCTGAAAGCAACGACTCCATCAATTCGGGGGCGTGTTCTGACATGGCAGTGCTCGTTTTTTCTAAGCGTATAGAAAACAGTATTTCACGCTAAGCACTGAGCGCAAACGGTTTAACCCTTTGTAGCGAAATCGGGCAACAAGTGTTGCGAACGGGGGACGGTCCGCGCACGCCGGGATCACAGGGGGAACTCGACGCGGCGACGGGGATCACAGTCCCCCGCCTTCTGCGCGCTTCGCCGCATTCGTGCCGGCAGGTATCGCCCGCGGTACAAGCCGCGTCCGGGCGGAGCCCGGGCGCAAAAAAAAGCGGCCGTTGCCGGCCGCCTTTTCCTCGCACTTCGCGTGACGCTTACCCCTTGGCGTACGCCACCACCGCCTGGGTCTGCTCGCCCAGCCCGTCGATGCCCAGCCGCATGGTGTCGCCAGCCTTGAGAAAGCGCGGCGGCTTGAAGCCCATGCCCACGCCCGGCGGCGTGCCGGTGCAGATCAGGTCGCCGGGATGCAGCGTCATGAAGCGGCTGACATAGCTCACCAGCGTGGCCACGTCGAACACCATGGTGGCGGTGCTGCCCTTCTGCACGCGCTCGCCGTTGACGTCCAGCCACAGGCCGAGCGCCTGCGGGTCGGCCACTTCGTCGCGCGTGACCAGCCACGGGCCGACCGGGCAGAAGGTATCGCAGCCCTTACCCTTGTCCCAGGTGCCGCCGCGTTCGAGCTGGAACTCGCGCTCGGAGACATCGTTGACCACGCAGTAGCCGGCCACGTGGGACAGCGCCTGCTCGCGCGAGACGTCGCGCGCGGCCGTGCCGATCACCACGCCCAGTTCCACTTCCCAGTCGCTCTTCTCGGAGCCGCGCGGCAGCATCACCGCATCGTCGGGGCCGTTGAGCGAGCTGTTGGCCTTGAGGAAGACGATGGGCTCGGCCGGCAGCGGCATGCCGGCCTCGGCGGCGTGGTCGGCGTAGTTCAGGCCGATGGCCACGATCTTGCCGATGCCGGTCCAGGGCACGCCGAAGCGCCCGCCCTGCACCACCGGCAGCGTGGCCGGGTCCAGCGCGGCCAGCCTGGCCAGCGCCTCGGCCGACAGTTGCTGCGGCCCCACGCCGTCGATCACGCCGGACAGGTCGCGCACGCGGCCTTCCTTGTCGATCAGTCCCGGACGTTCTGCGCCCGGCTTGCCTACACGTACTAGTTTCATCGTTTCCCCTTGGCTTCGGTGGCTAAGCGGTGCGCGGGCTCGGACAGGGTCCGCGCGACCACGGTCAGGACTTCTTTGGCGGTGTTCTCGGAATGCCCGCGCAGCACCTGCGCCAGCCGTGGGCGGCCGGGTTCGCGCAGCGCGGACATGATGGCCTCGTGCTCCTCGTGCGATTCCTGCCAGCGCAGCATATCCGCATTGGCGGCGCCGCGCGCGCGGTGGACCTTGCTCATCAGCATGGCGTAGATGCCGGCCAGCACCGGGTTGGCGGCGCCGTCGATGATGAGCTGGTGGATCTCCTGGTTGGTGCGGAAGTACTCGGTGCGCCGGCCCGCTGCGTGCGCGTCGAGCATGGCCTGGTGCTTGCGCTCCAGGCGCGCCATCGTGGCATCCGACAGCCGCGTCGCGGCGAGTTCGCCGGCGGTGGCCTCGAGCCCGTGCAGCGTCTCGAAGGTGGCGCGCAGTTCGTCCAGGTCCAGCGCCGCCACGCGGTAGCCGATGTATTGCCGGTGCAGCACCAGCCCTTCCGACACCAGCACCTTGAGCGCCTCGCGCAGTGGCGTCTTGGAGACATCGAACATCTCGCAGAAGGCGCGCTCGTCGATGCGCGCACCCGGCGGCATCTCCCCTTCTTCGATCATGGTGCGCAGGCGGGCAGCAATTTCGGCCGACATGCCGAGCGTGCGCAGGCGCGTGGATTTAGGCAGCGTTTGAGTCACAGACATCACCGGGATGGGGAACATGCACCACAACAAGGCTATCACACACCGAAATTGTGCGTTTGCATCATAATAAAATCAACGACTTACAAGAGTTGTAATTACAGATTACGTATCCTATACTCCAGCCGGTTGCGCGACACACGAATTCAAACCGCCTCGGAGGTCGTTTCGGAAAGCAGCGGAGCAAGCCCCGGCCACGCGCCGGGCACGCTCGCCGGACGCTTTCCGGAACGACTTCTAAAATTCCTCAAAGGAGACACGCGTCATGCAAACGACAAGCCGGGCCGCGGCGCTAACGGAGACGAAGAGCTCCGTGCGCTGGAAGATTTTCCTGATGATGCTGTTCCTCATCGCCATCAACTACATCGACCGCGCGTCGCTGTCGGTGGCGATGCCGCTGATCGCCAAGGAGTTCGACCTCAGCCCCACCATGCAGGGCCTGATCCTCAGCTCCTTCTTCTGGACCTACGCGCTCATGCAGATCCCCGGCGGCATGCTGGCGGACAAGTACAAGCCGCGCATCGTGATCGCCATCGCCACCGTGTTCTGGGGCCTGTCCCAGGCGGCCGCGGCGTTCTGCACCAGTGCCACCTCGCTGCTGCTGACCCGCCTGGGCCTGGGCGCGGCCGAAGCGCCGATCTACCCGGCCGGCGGCAAGCTCAACGCGATCTGGATGACGCAGAACGAACGCGGCCGCGGCGCCACCCTGCTCGACGGCGGCGCGCCGCTGGGCGCCGCGCTCGGTGCCGTCATCATCACGTGGCTGATCACCGTGCTTGGCTCGTGGCGGCTGTCCTTCATCGTGGCCGGCGTAGGCACCGTGCTGGCCGGCCTGTGGGCTTGGCACTACGTGCGCAACTCGCCGCGCGAGCATCGTGGCGTCAATGAACTGGAAGCGCGCTATATCGAGGAGGCCCAGGCCGCCGAACATCGCGCCGAGCCGGCCAACCTGTCGGGCCGTTCGCTGGACTTCTTCAAGTACCGCTCCGTGTGGTGCATGGCGATCGGCTGGATGTGCTTCAACAGCGTGTTCTACGGCCTGCTGACCTGGATGCCGAACTACCTGAACAAGGTGCACGGCTTCGACATCAAGCAGATGGGCGGCGCCAGCTTCATCATCTTCTTCTCGGGCTTCGTCGGCGAGCTGGTCGGCGGCTGGATCGCCGACAAGTGGAAAGCCGCGGGCGGCAGGCCCAACCGCGTGATGCGCACGCTGTTCGGCATCGCCGCGGTGGTCGCCACGGTCTCGATCTTCTCCGTGGCCTACGTGAAGGACCCGGTCGTCGTCGTGGCGCTGCTCTCCTCCACCCTGTTCTTCCTGCGCTGGTGCGGCCTGTTCTGGTGCATCCCGTCGATCCTGGGCACCCGCGACAAGGTGGGCGTGCTGGGCGGCATCATGAACCTGGGCGGCAATATCGGCGGCATCTCCGTGCCCATCATCGTCGGCATGATCGTGCAGTTCACCGGCTCCTACTTCCTGGCGCTGATGTTCTTCGCCGCCGCCGGCGTGGGCCTGCTGCTGTCGTCCACCGCGATCGACTACGAGAAGAAGCTGCCGGTCTGAGCAGCGCGCCCGCCATCCATCCACGATAACGAGCTTGGCCCGGCGCGCCGCATCGACGCGCGCCAGGGCCGCGCCAACTCCTGAAGCGAAAACCCGACATGACCAAACGTACCCTGCTCGGCATGCTCACGCCGTCCTCCAACACGGCGCTCGAACCCATCACCAGCGCGATGGTGAGCGGCCTGCCCAACGTCAGCGCGCATTTCTCGCGCTTCACCGTCACCGAGATCTCGCTGCGCGACCAGGCGCTGGGCCAGTTCGATCTCGACAAGATCATCGGCGCGGCCAGGCTGCTGGCGGACGCGCGCGTCGACGTGATCGCCTGGAACGGCACCTCGTCCGGCTGGCTCGGCTTCGACAAGGACGAAGCGCTGTGCCGCCAGATCACCGAAGCCACCGGCATCCCCGCCACCACCTCGGTGCTGGCGCTCAACGAAATCCTGAAGAAGACCGGCGCGCAGGACTTTGGCCTGGTCACGCCGTATCTCGACGACGTGCAGCAGCGCATCAGGCAGAACTACGAGCGCCACGGACTGCGCTGCACCGCCGAGCGGCACCTGGACCTGCACGTGAACTACAGCTTCGCCGAGGTCGAGGAGGACACCATCCGCCGCATGGTGCGCGAAGTGGCGCAGCACAAGCCCGCCGCCATCACCACGTTCTGCACCAATCTGCGCGCCGCGCACCTGGCGCAGGAACTGGAAGCCGAGACCGGCATCCCCGTCTACGACACCATCTCCACCGTCGTGTGGAAATCGCTGCGGCTGGCCGGCGTGGATACGCGCGAGCTGCGCGGATGGGGTCGCCTGTTCGCCGAAGTCCAGTAAGACAGGAGAAACCATGGAAACCGCACTCGACCTGGTCATCCGCAACGCCGACGTGGTCACGGCCGCCGACCGCTTCACCTGCGACATCGGCGTGCGCGACGGCCGCATCGCCATGCTCGGCAGCGGCCTGCCGCGCGGCGCGCGCGAACTGGATGCGAGCGGCCTGCTCGCGCTGCCCGGCGGCGTGGACGGCCATTGCCACCTCGACCAGCCGATGCCCGACGGCATGCGCATGGCCGACGATTTCTTCACCGGCACGCGCGCCGCCGTATGCGGCGGCACCACCACCGTGATCCCGTTCGCGGCGCAGGAGAAGGGCGGCTCGCTCAAGGCCGCGGTGGCCGACTACCACCGCCGCGCCGAAGGCCGCGCCGTGGCCGACTACGGCTTCCACCTGATCGTGGCCGATCCCACCCCGCACGTGCTGCAGCACGAACTGCCCGCGCTGATCCGCCAGGGCTACACCTCGTTCAAGGTCTACATGACCTACGACGACCTCAAGCTCTCCGACCGCGAGATGCTCGATGTGCTAGACGTGGCCAAGCAGAACAATGCCCTGGTGATGGTGCACGCCGAGAACGCGGACTGCATCTCGTGGCTGACCGAGAAGCTGGTCGGGGAAGGGCGCATCTCGCCGCGCTTCCACGGCATGGCGCGCCCGGCGCTGGTCGAGCGCGAAGCCACGCACCGCGCCATCACCTTCGCCGAACTGGTCGACGTGCCGATCCTGATCGTGCACGTGTCCGGCAAGGAAGCGATCGAGCAGATCCGCTGGGCACAGGGCAGGGGACTGCAGATCCTGGCCGAGACCTGCCCGCAGTACCTGTACCTCACCGCCGAGGACATGGGCCTGCCGGGCGACGATGGCTACGAGGGCGCCAAGTGCGTGTGCAGCCCGCCGCCGCGCGACCCCGAGAACCAGGCCGCGGTATGGCGCGCGCTGGTCAACGGCGTGTTCAGCGTGTTTTCCTCGGACCACGCACCGTTCAGCTACGACGATCCGCAGGGCAAGAAGCTCGGCGGGCAGGCGCAGCCGTTCGACCACATCCCCAACGGCGTGCCCGGCATCGAAACGCGCCTGCCGCTGCTGTTCGACGGCGTGGCCAGGGGCAAGCTCTCGCTGCACCAGTTCGTCGAACTCACCTCCTACCGGCCGGCGCGCCTGTACGGCCTGTATCCGCGCAAGGGAACGATCGCGGTGGGGGCCGATGCGGATATCGCGCTGTGGGATCCGCAACGCAAGGTGCGCATCGCCAACAGCGCCTTGCACCACGCGGTGGACTACACACCGTACGAAGGCATCGAGGTGACCGGCTGGCCGGTGCATTGCCTGTCGCGCGGCGAGATGCTGGTCGAGGACGGCGTCTATCTCGAGCCGCAACCCGGCCGCGGCCGCTTCCTCGAAGCCGGCGCGCCGCTGCTGGACTGAGCCGTCGCCGGCCGCGCACCCGAGGTCGTGCCGACGCCCCTGGCGGCGTCGGATCTTCGTATTCCCTGTTCGAGCATCATCATGCGAATTCTTGTTGTGAACCCGAATATCTCCGAGAGCGTGACGTCGCTGATCCATGCGGAGGCTTCGCGCTCGGCGTCGCCCGGCACGGCCCTGGCGATGGCCACGGCGCAGTTCGGCGTGGCCTATATCGAGACGCGCTTCGAAGCGCTGGTGGGCGGCTACGCCACCGCATGCGCAGTCGCCGCGCACCAGGGCCAGTTCGACGGCGTGGTGGTGGCGGCCTTCGGCGATCCTGGCCTGGCGGGGCTGAAGGAGTTGTGCAATGTGCCGGTGGTGGGCATGACCGAAGCGGCGCTTGCCAGCGCCTGCCTGCTCGGGCAGCGCTTCTCCATCATCGCGATCTCGCACCGTATCGAGGCGTGGTACCGCGAGTGCGTCGCGGCCAATGGCCTGTCCTCGCGGCTGGCCAGCGTGCGTTCGCTGCAGCAACCGCTGCGCGATATCGGCAGCGTGCAGGAGGACCACGCCGCGCGGCTGGAAGAACTGAGCCTGCAGGCCGTGCGCGAGGACGGCGCCGACGTGATCATCGTGGCCGGCGCGCCGCTGGCGGGGCTGGCGCGCACGCTCAAGGACCGCATCCCGGTGCCGGTGGTGGACGGCGTATCGAGCGCGATCCGGCATTGCGAAAGCCTGGTCGCACTGGCGCCGGCCGGCGCCACCGAAGGCAGCTTCGCGCGCCCGCCGCGCAAGCCCAACCGCGGACTGCCGCCGACGCTGGCGGCAATGCTGGACTGAGCCCGCGTCGCTTGCGCTACGCCGCCGCGCGCAGGCCGAGCTGGTCCAGGCTCGTGCGCAGTGCCTGCCTGAGCGGGGTGCGCGGCAGCGCGCCCACCAGCGCGTCCAGCGCGCTGCCGTCCATGGCATGCGGCACCTTCCACAGGTAGGCCATCTCGGCAAGCTCGCGCCACATCGGCACCAGCGCGGCGCCGGCGCGGATCAGCCACCACGGCATGCCGCCCACGCGCGGCGGCTGCCGCAGGCCGCCGGCATCGCCCAACGCGGCCACCAGTTCGTCGCCCGTCAAGGTATGCCCCGCGAAATGCAGCACCGTGTGGCCGCGCAGCGTCGCGTGGCGCGTGGCCACGGCGACAAAGGCCTGCGCCAGGTCCGGCAGGTAGGCCCAGGCATGTGCGCGGTCGCGCGGACCCGGGTAGACCACCTTGCCCTGGCCGAGCGACCTGGCGATCGCCAGGTCCATCCATGATCCGCGACCCGGGCCGCCGAAATAATCGCCGGCGCGGATGACCACGCTGCGCAACGCCGGCGTGCGTTCGCGCATGGCCGCCTCGATGTCGTGGCGGATCTTGCTCTTGCGTGCGGTGGGCCGCTGCGCGGTGTCCGGGCGCAGCAGCGGCGGCATCGATTCTCCAAAGTTGTAGACATTGCCGGGAAACATCAGCAGGGCGTCGAGCGCCAGCGCCACTTCCTCGGCGGCGCGTGCCAGCGCGGCAGCGTGCCGCGCCCATTCGGTATAGGCCGGGTTGAGCGCGTTGATCACCACGCTGGCGCCGTGCGCCGCCGCTGCCAGTCGCGCGGTCTGCGTCACGTCGAAGTCCAGCGCCCGCACCGCCGGCGGCACCGGTCCCGCCAGCGGCCGGCGCGCCTGCGCCAGCACCTGCCATCCGGCGCCGGCGAAGGCGTCCACCAGGGTCCGGCCCAGCCGGCCGTTGGCGCCAAGGATCAGCACGGTCTTGCTCATGACGTTCTCCATGTTGCGCCGGTCGCATCGTGCTCCCGCCGGGTCCGATGCAGGCTATTGTGCGCGGGGTGCGATGACTCCACAATTGCATGACTTCGCAATCCGCGAATGCAATTTTGAATAGCGTCGCCGGGCGCGGCGCGGCATCGCTCAAGGAGCAAACCGGGTGGCGGATGAATTCGACTGGACGCTGATGCGCTCCTTCCTGGCGGTGATGGAATGCGGCAGCCTGCTGGGCGCGGCGCGCCGGCTCGCCAGCAGCCAGCCCACGCTCGGGCGCCATGTGGCGCAACTGGAGGCGCAGCTCGGCGTGCCGCTGTTCGAGCGCACGGGCCACGGCCTGCGGCCCACCGATGCGGCGCGCGCCATTGCCGGACACGCGCGCGCCATGCAGGAAGGCGCCGACGCGGTGGCGCGCGCGCTGGCCGGCAGCGATGCGGGCATCGCCGGCACCATACGCGTATCGGCCAGCCGCGTGGTGGCCAGCTACCTGCTGCCGCCGCTGCTGGCGGACCTGCGCCTGCGCGAGCCGCAACTGGCCATCGAGGTGGTGTCGTCCAACGAAGTCAGCAACCTGCTGCGGCGCGAGGCCGACATTGCCATCCGCATGGTGCGGCCCAGCCAGGCCTCGCTGATCGCGCGCAAGGTTGCGTCGCTGGCGCTGTGCGCCTGCGCGCATGAAGACTATCTGCGCCGCAAGGGCGTGCCGCGCACGGCGCGCGACCTGCTGCGCCACGAACTGATCGGCTACGACCGCGACGACACCATCGTGCGCGGCCTGCGCGGCACGGGCCTGGAGATCACCCGCGACGCGTTCAGCGTGCGCAGCGACGACGATATCGTGCTGTGGCAATCGATACGCGCCGGCCTCGGGGTGGGCTTCGCCGCGCGCTATCTCGTCGCCGGCGATGCGCGCGTGCGCACCGTGCTGCCGGCGCTGCCGATCCCGCCGCTACCGGTCTGGCTCACCGTGCACCGCGAGATCCGCGGCAGCGCGCGCATCCGCACCGTCTACGATTTCCTGGCCAGCGCCATTCCTGCCGCGGTGGCGGCATCGTAGGCCTGCAGGGCTTGCGCTGCGCGGCGCCTATTCGTCCAGCCTCACATGCTCCGCCAGGTGGCTGACCACGGTGGCAATGCGGCGCAGGTGGCGCGATTCGGGATGGGTCAGCAGCCACAGGTCGGTCTCGCATTCGTCGAGCGGGCCGCTGAGTGCCACCAGCTTGCCGCTGCGCCGCCCGATCATCAGCGAGACGATGCCGGCGCCGAGCCCGCCTTCGATGGCCTCGACCACGCCGGCGATGCTGTTGACGCGGTACTGCGGCGCCACGCGCGGCAGGTGCTTGCGGCGCCAGCGCACGGAAGGATGATCGGGCATGGCTTCGTCGGGCGCGACCCAGGGCAAGGTGGCGAGCGCCGCGAGATCGACGCCCGCGCCGTCCTCCGGCACGCTCACGCCCGCCGCCGCGAGCAGGTCGCGCGAGGCGAACACCGCCACGCGCAGGGGACCAAGGCGCCTGCCGATCAGGTGGTCGGGCGGCTGGCGCGTGGCGCGCACGGCGATGTCGGCATCGCGCCGGGTCAGGCTGACCAGCTCGTTGGTGGCGATCAGCTCGAAGCTCAGCCCGGGATGGGCGCGTCCGAGCGGCGCCAGCGCGGGCAGCACCATGCCGTGCAGCACGGTGTCGGTGGTGGTGATGCGCACCAGCCCAGACACCGTGCCCGCGGTCACCGAGGCATGCGCGCGGGCCGCTTCCAGCTCGGCCTCGATGCGCTCGGCGTGCTGGGCGAACTGCTGCGCCAGCTCGGTGGCGAGGTAGCCCGCGCGGCTGCGCTCGAACAGGCGCCGGCCCAGGCCCTTTTCGATGCGCTGCAAGGCGCGGAACACGGTGGAGGCATCGAGCCCGAGCCGGCGGCCGGCCTCGGCCAGGGTCGAGCAGCGCACCAGCGCCAGCACGATGTCGAGATCGGGGGAAGACAGCTGATAGGGAGTGGGCATAAGCACCGCCATTGCAATCCTGCAGTCATGACTTGCAGTCGCGCGCATTGCGATTGCACATGCGCAATCCTAGACTGCCTGCACGGTCGCGACAAGTTGTGGCGCCAGAACCTGAGAAACCCGAAGGCAACCCGAAGACCCAAAGGAAACCCGATGAAGCTCTACTACACTCCCGGCGCCTGCTCGCTCGCCGTCCATATCGCGCTGCGCGAAGCCGGCCTGCCTTTCACGCTCGCCAGGGTGGACCTGGCCACGCACAAGCTGGCCGAGCCGGAGAATGGCAACACCGATTTCTACGCGGTCAGCCCGCGCGGCTACGTGCCGGTGCTGCAACTGGACGACGGCTCGCGCCACACCGAAGCCACCTCGCTGCTGCAATACGTGGCGGACCTCGCGCCGGCCAGCGCGCTGCTGCCGGCCGCCGGCACGCAGGCGCGGCTGGAGGCGACAGGCTGGCTCACGCTGATCTCCACCGAGCTGCACAAGGTCTTCAGCCCGTGGCTGTGGCACAAGGAAACCGCCGACAGCACGCGCGAAGCGTGCAAGGCCAAGCTGGCGCTGCGCTTCGCCGAGCTGGACCGCCACCTGGCGACGCGCGACTACCTCGCCGGCAAGCAGTTCGGCGTGGCGGACGCGTACTGCTTTGCCATCGTCAACTGGGCCAGCATCCTGCACATGCCACTCAACCCGTATCCCGCGCTGCAGGCCTACCTGTCGCGCGTGGCGGCGCGGCCCGGGGTGCATGAGGCGCTGGTGGCCGAAGGGCTGGCGCGCGACTGAGCCGCTTCGGCGCTACAGCGGCGCTACATCAGCGCTACATCAGGCCGCATCAGGCTGCCGCCGCGGGGAGGGGCGGCAGGCCGGTCAGGCGGCGCCGGAATCGTGCCCGCTTTCCTCGTGCGCCACTGCCGTGGCTGCCGCGGCGATCTCCTCGCGCAAGGCGTCGAACAGCAGCCCCACGGGCGCGCCCAGCCGGCGCGGCAACGGCGCGTGCAGCAGCCACGCGGTCAGGCCGGCCTGGAAGTCGCGCACGCCGATCACCTGCACCGCGTCGCGATGCGCGCTGCGCGCCAGCACCTCCGGCGTAACCGCGCCGATGCCGATGCCGCGCGCCACCAGCGACAGCTGCAACTCCGCGCCGAACGCTTCCACCGCCACGTTGAAGGGCAGGTGCGCGGCGTCCAGCGCGTGGCGCAGCGCCGAGCGCATGCCGCAGCCGTCCTGGTTGAGCACCCACGCATGCGCGGACAACTCGCGCAGGCTCACGCCGCCCGCGGGCACCGCCACGTCGCGCGCGGCCACCACCAGCGTGGTGTAGCGGCCCAGTTCGCGCGCCGTGAGATGGGCCGGCGGCATCACGCCTTCGGGCAGCAGCAGCGCGGCGGCATCGATGCGCGCAGCTTCCACCTGCTCCAGCAAACCCGGCGACCAACCCGCCGTCACGCGCACGGTGAGCCGGGGAAACTGCTCGCGCAGGCGGTCGATGGGGCGGTCCAGCGCCATGTCCGAGAGGAAGGGCGGCACCCCCAGGCGCAGTTCGCCCACGACCTCGGCGCCACGCGCGGCGCGCGACATCAGGTCATCGGTGGCCAGCATTACGCGCTTGCCGAGTTCGTAGACTTCCTCTCCGGCGGCCGTCGGCCGCAGCGGCTTGGCCTGGCGGTCCAGCAGGGCCACGCCGATCAGGGCCTCCAGGCTCTGCACGCGGCGCGTCAGGCCCGGCTGGGTCAGGTGCAGGCGGGTGGCGGCCCGGACCATCGAGCCCGCTTCCACCACGGCGATAAAGGCTTCTATGTCACGCGTGTTCATGGCGGGGTCCAGGACGAGGCGAGCGAGGAGGACGGAGAGGGCAAGGAACGTGGTCCGGCGCGCAATACCGGATGCCCAAACAAATTCGCATAAAGATTATCCAGATATTTCAATTGCCGCATGGATGCCGTGATCCTAGCATTGGCTGCTCGAGCTTGCCGACCGCCCGGCGCCACGCCGGATGGCGCGCTGGCAAGCGCCACCGCCGGAGATGTCATGTCTTGCCCCGCCTCCATGATCGAATCGCCCGACGCGCCGGCCACGGCGACCGCCACCCCCGCCTTGCCCCGGCTGACCGGCCCGCTGACGCTGTTCTTTGCCGCCGCCGTCGGCGTGATGGTCATCAACCTGTTCGCCGCCCAGCCGCTGACCGGCCCGGTCGGCGCCGCGCTCGGCCTGCCGCCCGCGTGGCGCGGGCTGGTGGCGACGCTGCCGCAGCTCGGCTACGCCACGGGCCTGCTGCTGGTGGTGCCGCTGGCGGACCTGTTCGAGAACCGCCGCCTGGTGGCCGGCACCCTGCTGCTGTGCGCGGCGATGCTGGCGCTGGCGGCATCGGCCTGGTCAGGCACGGTGTTCTTCGTGGCGGTGTGGGCGGCCGGCGCGGCATCCTGCGCCATCCAGATGCTGGTGCCGCTGGCCGCGCTGATGGCGCCCGAGGCGCAGCGCGGGCGCGCGGTGGGCAATGTGATGAGCGGGCTGATGCTGGGCATCCTGCTATCGCGCCCGCTGGCCAGCCTGCTGGCCGGCGCCGGCGGCTGGCGCACGTGCTACGCCGTGCTGGCGGGCCTGGACGCGTTGCTGGCGGCGGTGCTGCTGCGCTGGCTGCCGCGCCGCCAGCCGGATGGCGGCCACCGTTACGCCGCCCTGATCGGCTCGATGTGGCATCTGCTGCGCGGCCAGCGCGTGCTGCGCCAGCACGCGCTGACGGCGGCGCTGTCGATGGCGGCGTTCAGCGCGTTCTGGACCGCGGTGGCGCTGCGGCTGGCCCAGCCGCCGTTCGCGCTGGACAGCCACGGCCTCGCGCTGTTCGCGCTGGCCGGCGCGACGGGAGCGGTGGCGGCGCCGCTGGCC
>NZ_JBFTLQ010000094.1:0-26581 GCF_056396525.1 Cupriavidus sp. 05T41 | reverse complement strand
GCTGGGACGTGGCGGTGCACTGCCACCGTTCGCTGGCCGAGGCCGAGGCGCTGGCCGCGCAGATCCGCGCGGGCGGGCGCCGCGCCGCGGTGCTGCAGGCCGACCTGGCCGACGAAGCCTCCACCGGCAAGCTGGTCGCCGACTGCATCGCGGCGCTGGGCGTGCCGACCTGCCTGGTCAACAATGCCTCGCTGTTCCAGTACGACGTGGCGACCAGCTTTTCCTATGCCTCGCTCGACACCCACATGCGCACCAACGTGGCGGCGCCGCTGCTGCTGTCGCGCGAGCTGCACCGCGCGCTGCCGGACGGGCAGACCGGCGTGGTGATCAACCTGCTCGACCAGAAGCTGGACAACCTCAACCCGGATTTCCTGTCGTACACGCTGTCCAAGTCCGCCCTGCAGACCGCCACCGTGCAGCTGGCCCAGGCGCTGGCGCCCAAGCTGCGCGTGGTGGGCGTGGCGCCCGGCATCACCATGGTCTCGGGCGACCAGTCCAGTCCCGGCTTCCGGCGCGCGCACTGCATGACCCCGCTGGGCCAGTCGTCCACGCCGGAAGATATCGCGCAGGCCGTGGCCTACCTGGCCGACGCGCGCGCCGTGACCGGCACCACGCTTTACGTCGATGGCGGGCAGCACCTGATGCCGCTCGCGCGCGACGTGATGTTCCTGACCGAATAACCCTTTGACGTACCCCGGCGCGCAAGGCCGGCAACCAGCCCGCGCGCCTTTCAGACTTAGCATCCCATCATGACCATGCTCGCCGCCCTTTCACTCCCCAGCCTGCAAGACTGCCGCCGCATGTTCCTGCGCAACTATGAAGTGCAGATCAATATCGGCGTGCACGAATTCGAGAAGAAGGGCGAACAGCGCGTGCTGATCAATATCGACCTGTTCGTGCCGCTGGCGCAGAGCACGCCCCAGGAGGACAAGCTGCAGGAAGTGGTGGACTACGACTTCATGCGCAATACCGTGGCCGAGCGCATGGCCCAAGGCCACGTGCACCTGCAGGAAACCCTGTGCGACGACGTGGCGCGCGCCATGCTCAAGCATCCCAAGGTGCGCGCCGTGCGCGTGTCGACCGAGAAGCCGGACGTCTACCCGGACTGCGATTCGGTCGGTGTCGAGGTCTTCCATATCAAGAGCGAGTAACAGCCGCGCAAGAAGCGCGCGCCGGCGTTCGGCGCGGCCGGGGCGCTCAAGCTAAAATAGCAGGTTGTCCGGCTACGGCCCGGCCGGCAGCAACGCAAGTGACGTGACTGCCGCATCGCACGCCGTTCCGCCCCCGCCTTCCCCGATTCGAGCGCCATGACCGCCACCACGCATTCCAAGAACTTCTTCCGCCTGGAGACCTATCTCCAGTCGCAGACGGGCCGCGCCATCGGCGATTTCAAGATGATCGAGGACGGCGACACGGTGCTGGTCTGCCTGTCCGGCGGCAAGGACTCGTACACCATGCTGTCGGTGCTGATGGCGCTGCAGAAGCGCGCGCCGGTCAAGTTCAAGCTGATCGCGATGAACCTGGACCAGAAGCAGCCGGGCTTCCCCGCGGACATCCTGCCGGCGTACCTGAAGTCGGTGGGCGTGGAATATGTGATCGTCGACGCGGATACGTATTCCATCGTCAAGGAGAAGGTGCCCGAGGGCAAGACCACCTGCTCGCTGTGCTCGCGCCTGCGCCGCGGCGTGATCTACCGCACCGCCAAGGAACTGGGCGCCAACAAGATCGCGCTGGGCCACCACCGCGACGACATTGTCCAGACCTTCTTCCTGAACCTGTTCTTCGGCGGCAAGATGAAGGCCATGCCGCCCAAGCTGGCCACCGACGACGGCCAGCACATCGTGATCCGTCCGCTGGCCTACTGCCCGGAAAAGGACATCGCCGCCTACGCGCGCGCCATGGAGTACCCCATCATCCCGTGCAACCTGTGCGGCTCGCAGGAGAACCTGCAGCGCAAGAAGGTCAAGGAGATGCTGGTGGAGTGGGAGCGCACGAATCCGGGCCGGACCGACAATATCTTTGCCGCGCTGCGCAGCGTGGTGCCCTCGCACCTGGCCGATACCGCGTTGTTCGATTTCAATGGCCTGGCAACCGGGCTGGCCAAGGTGGACGAGGCCGCGCTGTTCGGCGAGACCACCTTCTCCCAGCAGCCGCTGGTCTTTGCCGGCGGGATGGAGGAGAACAAGCTGGAATTCGTGCGCTTCGAGAAGTCCGCGCCGGCCGCCACTGCGCCGGCCGTCGCAGACTGAGCAGCGGACGCGGCTAGTTCTCTGCCCGCGCCGGCTGCGCGCCGGCCGTGGCGGGCGGTTTTTCGCGCATCAGCGCGTTGGCGTCCTCGATCCATTTCTGGAAGCGCTCGACCGCGTGGTTCTTCTGCTCGGGCGTGGTCAGGTTGGCAATGGTGGCCGTCAGCACCAGGCCCGCTTCGTTGTTGGCGTCGTGGCGCGCATCGCGCTCGCGCGTGGGCGGGTTCTGCCAGTGGTCGCCGTAGCGCCTGAGCATCTCCACGACCTGGGCCTTGGGCGGACGCGTGGCCTGCACCTGCCTGGCCAGGGCCAGCCATTCCTGCTGGCGCTTGACCCGCTCGTCGTAGCGCGCCTCCGCACCCTGCACCACGGGCGCCATGGCGCGCCGGATGACGGCCTCCTGCTCGCTGGAGAAGCGCCCGTAGATCAGGCGGGCATAATCCATCACCTTGTCGAAGCGGGCTTCCTCGCGGGCGGCCGGGTCAGGGCGCAGGTACTCCTTGCGGTACTTGGCGTTGGCTTCGCCGAACTTCTTATCCATCCGGGCGATCTGCTCGGGCGTGAGCGTCAGCAGCAGGTCGGCCACGTCGGGCGTGGAGCGGTCGAACGCCACGCGCGCCAGGCGCTGGGCGCCTTCCTGGATCCTGCCCACCTCGGCTGCCGTGACCGGCTGCTGCACTTCGCTCTTGGCCTGGCGCAGCAGGCCG
The DNA here is from genome assembly GCF_056396525.1 of Cupriavidus sp. 05T41. Lineage (NCBI taxonomy): Bacteria > Pseudomonadati > Pseudomonadota > Betaproteobacteria > Burkholderiales > Burkholderiaceae > Cupriavidus > Cupriavidus sp. 05T41. The sequence goes on along the minus strand of NZ_JBFTLQ010000094.1, from coordinate 23,628 downwards.
GCGATTTCCGGCAACTGGTCCTTGCGGTGCCAGGCGAAGAAGCGGGCAATGGCGTCGCGCGTCAGCGGTTCCTGGCTGGCCGACACATCCACATAGTTGTCAACCCACCAGAAGGCTAGCCTGTCGCCCTGCTGGTAGCCCAGTTTCATGGCGTTGCAGGCGCCCAGCGCGGTCAGCGCGATCAGCGCGCCGGCCAGCGCGAACTTGCGCAGGCCGGCACCGTGGCGCTCGTTCCACGACATGAGAATTGGTGACAAACGGCGTAAAACCCGCATGATAGAATCCTTTTCCGCGTGATTTGGGCCCTGAACGCGCCCGCCATTCCCGGTTGCGGCAGCCTTTGCCGCCTGTCGCGGGATCCGGATCACGAAGCCGGCCAGCCTTGCCGGCCCCCGGGCTGTCCCGGGGGCGGTTTCAAACGGGTTTTTGGACACACTCACTTAGGACCCTCCTTGTGAATATCGTCATTCTCGCTGCGGGAATGGGCAAGCGCATGAACTCCGCGTTGCCCAAGGTCTTGCATCCGCTTGCCGGCCAGCCGCTGCTCGCGCATGTGATTGCTACGGCCCGCAAATTGTCGCCGACGCGGCTTGTCGTGGTGGTCGGGCATGGCGCCGAGCGCGTGCGCGAGGCCGTGGGCGCCGCCGACGTCGCTTTCGCCCTCCAGGCCGAGCAGCTCGGCACCGGCCACGCCGTGGCGCAGGCGCTGCCTCTGCTCGACGACAGCCAGCCCACGCTGGTGCTGTACGGCGACGTGCCGCTGACCGAGTCCGCCACGCTGCAGCGCCTGGTGGCCGAGGCCGGCACGGAACGCTTCGGCATCCTGACCGTGGAGATGGACGACCCCGCCGGATACGGCCGCATCGTGCGCGAGGCAGGCAGCATCGTACGTATTGTCGAGCAAAAAGATGCCACTGAGGCGCAGCGCGCCATCCGCGAGATCAATACCGGCATCATCATTGCGCCCACCGGCCACCTGCGCCGCTGGTTGTCCACGCTGCGCAACGACAACGCCCAGGGCGAGTACTACCTGACCGATACGGTCGAGCGCGCCGTCGCCGACGGCATGGAAGTGGTCGCGACGCAACCCGTCGCATTGTGGGAAACGCTGGGCGTCAACAGCAAGGTGCAGCTGGCCGAACTGGAGCGCATCCACCAGCGCAACCTCGCGCAGCGCCTGCTCGAAGCCGGCGTGACGCTGCTGGACCCCGCACGCATCGATATCCGCGGCGAACTCACCTGCGGGCGCGACGTGACCATCGACGTCAATTGCGTGTTCGAAGGGCGCGTGCATCTCGAAGACGGCGCCCATATCGGCGCCAGCTGCGTGATCCGCAACAGCACCATCGGCGCGGGCGCGCGCCTGCAGCCGTTCTGCCATTTCGAGGACGCCAGCGTGGGCGCGCAAGGCCGCATCGGCCCGTACGCACGGCTGCGCCCGGGCACCGTGCTCGGCGAGGATGTGCACATCGGCAACTTCGTCGAGGTCAAGAACAGCGAGATCGCGGCGCACAGCAAGGCCAACCACCTGGCCTACGTGGGCGACGCCACGGTCGGCTCGCGCGTCAATATCGGCGCCGGCACCATTACCTGCAACTACGACGGCGCCAACAAGCACCGCACCGTCATCGAGGACGATGTCTTCATCGGCTCCGATACGCAGCTGGTGGCCCCGGTGACCGTGCGCCGCGGCGCCACCATCGGCGCCGGCACCACGTTGACCAAGGAAGCGCCCGCCGACAAGCTGACGCTGTCGCGCAGCAAGCAGATGACACTCGACGCCTGGCACCGCCCGGTCAAGCAAGCGAAGAAATAAGCCCCGCCTCCGACCGGCCTGCGCCATGGCTGGCGGCATTGGCAAACCGCGGGTAACGGCGCTGCCGTTACCGCGCAATCTATCAGGCGCGGCCATGACCGCACCTGTCGGGAGAAAGTTATGTGTGGCATCGTCGGCGCGGTTTCCTCGCGCAATATCGTTCCGGTCCTGATCGAAGGCCTGCGTCGTCTCGAATATCGCGGCTATGACTCCTGTGGCGTGGCCGTGGTGCGCGAGGGCGCGCTCGAGCGCGCCCGCACCGTGTCGCGCGTGGCGGACCTGGACGAGCAGACCCGCGCCTCCGGCCTCGCCGGCGTCACCGGCGTGGCGCATACGCGCTGGGCCACCCACGGCAAGCCCGACACCACCAATGCCCACCCGCACTTCTCGGGCGAGACCATTGCGCTGGTGCACAACGGCATCATCGAGAACTACGAGCCGCTGCGCGAAGAGCTGCGCGCGGCCGGCTATGGCTTCGAGTCGCAGACCGACACCGAGGTCGTCGCCCACCTGATCCACCAGGCCTACAGCTATCCCAGCAGCGCCACGCGCGGCGACCTGTTCGGCTCGGTGCGCGCGGTGACCAAGCGCCTGCACGGCGCCTACGCCATCGCCGTGTTCGCCAAGGACCATCCCGAGCGCGTGGTCGGCGCGCGCGCCGGCTCGCCGCTGGTGGTGGCGCTGGGCGAGAACGAATCGTTCCTGGCCTCGGACGCGCTGGCCGTGGCCGGCACGGCCAACCGCATCGTCTACCTGGAAGAAGGCGATGTGGTGGAGCTGACCCGCGAGGGCGCCACCATCCGCGACGTGCACGACCACCTGGTCGAGCGCGAAGTGCGCGTGGTCGAGACCCACGCTGCGGCCGTGGAACTCGGCCCGTACCGCCACTTCATGCAGAAGGAGATCTTCGAGCAGCCGCGCGCGCTGGGCGATACGCTCGAAGGCGTCGATGCGATCACGCCGGAGCTGTTCGGCGAGAGCGCGCAAGGCGTGTTCGGCGAGATCGACAGCATCCTGATCCTGGCCTGCGGCACCAGCTACTACTCGGGCTGCACCGCCAAGTACTGGCTGGAGTCGGTGGCGAAGATCCCGACCCAGGTCGAGGTCGCCAGCGAATACCGCTACCGCGAGACCGTGCCCAACCCGCGCGCGCTGGTGGTGGTGATCTCGCAGTCCGGCGAGACCGCCGACACCATGGCCGCGCTGCGCCACGCCAAGTCGCTCGGCCACACCCACACGCTGTCGGTGTGCAACGTGGCCACCAGCGCCATGGTGCGCGAGACCGAACTGCGCTTCCTGACCCGCGCCGGCACCGAGATCGGCGTGGCCTCCACCAAGGCCTTCACCACCCAGCTCGCCGCGCTGTACATGCTGACGCTGGCGCTGGCCAAGGTGCGCGGCAAGCTCACTGCCGGGGCCGAGGCCGCCGCGCTGGCCAACCTGCGCCACCTGCCGGCCGCGCTGCACGGCGTGCTGGCGCTGGAGCCGCAGATCATCTCGTGGTCGGAGGACTTCGCCCGCCGCGAGAACGCGCTGTTCCTGGGCCGCGGCCTGCACTACCCGATCGCCCTGGAAGGCGCGCTCAAGCTCAAGGAAATTTCGTACATCCACGCCGAGGCCTATCCCGCCGGCGAGCTCAAGCATGGCCCGCTGGCCCTGGTGACCGAGGCCATGCCGGTGGTGACCGTTGCGCCCAACGACGCCCTGCTGGAGAAGCTCAAGTCCAATATCCAGGAAGTGCGCGCGCGCGGCGGCCGGCTGTACGTGTTCGCTGACAGCGATACGCATATCCAGTCCAGCGATGGCATCCAGGTGATCCGCCTGCCCGAGCACTACGGCGACCTGTCGCCGATCCTGCACGTGGTGCCGCTGCAATTGCTGGCGTACCACACCGCCTGCGCCCGCGGCACCGACGTGGACAAGCCGCGCAACCTGGCCAAGTCGGTCACGGTGGAGTAAGGGCGGCGCGGCCGGGGGCCGCCGGCCGGTATCACGCCGCGCACGGCGTGCCGGCACCCTGGTCGCCAGGTATCTGTATCTACATGTCTTCATCTTCATCATGCGCGAGCGGATGACAGGCTTGAAGGCATCATCCAGCGGGCAGGCCAAGGCTTGCCCGTTGACGTTTGCGGCTCGGCCCCGGCGCGGCGCGCGGCACAGGGCCGCCCGCTTGCCGGCTTGCTGTTCAGCATCGCCCCTGGCGCCGGCCCCTGCTGTCGGTGCATTTCCTACTTTGATATCGGCCAACGCCGCGTGCACCGCGGCGCATGTGTTGTCTTCGCCGCGCCATGCAGACGCGCTACACTGTGCGCCCCGGCGGCGGGTACATGCGGCAGAGCGCGCGAAGCGCACCATGTCCCCGCCCCGCGGGAGCAAGCCTGTCGCTGCGCGGGAACACGCAGATTCACCGCGGCGCGGCCGGCACGAAGACAAGAAGCAGGGAGCAGGGATGAGGCAAGGCGAGCTACTGGGCAGATTGGTCGACGGCGCAGTCCTGCGCCTGTCTCGCGATCCCTGGGGCAATCTGCTGCCGAGCGTTTCGCTGACAGAGCCGGGCCCGCAAGGCAAGGCTCAGTTCGTGCATTGCTGGCAGATCCGCAAGATGATGGATTCGGGTTTGCTGATGTACGACAGGGGCGTGGCGGAGGAATCGGACCGGCTGCTGCCGACGGCGGGGGGACTCGCCGCGGGGCAGGCCTGGAACCGCGCGAAGACGCGCGGCGAAGGGCAGTGCGGCTGAGCGCCGGCCAGGGCCGCTGCCCTCGGGGGCGGCGACAGGAAAATCTGCCGCCGCCGCTCGTGGCAGCGCGGGCAGGACGGCCGTCATGCGGCCACCATGCGGGCGATGTGGTGCCGACATGGTGCCGACATGGGGCCGAGGTGGTGCCGATATGGGGTCGATGCGCGCCCGTTATGCGGCAGGGCCTTGCGGCGCGCGCGTCCAGGCGCCGTCCACCAGCCGGTTGATGCCCAGCGGATTGGCATCTTTCAGCGCATCGGGCAGCAGCGCGTCGGTAAAGTTCTGGTAGCAGACCGGGCGCAGGTAGCGGTCGATGGCCATGCTGCCGACCGAAGTGCCGCGCGCATCCGAGGTGGCCGGGTAGGGGCCGCCATGCACCATTGCTTCGCAGACCTCCACGCCGGTCGGATAGCCGTTCACGAGAATCCGGCCCACCTTCTGCTCGAGCCGCGCCACCAGCGCGGCACAATCCGCGATCTCGTCGTCCTCCGCGATCAGCGTGGCGGTGAGCTGCCCGCGCAGGCTGTCGACCAGCCGGCCTAGTTCTTCCGCGTCCGCGGCCTCGACCACCACCGTGGAGGGGCCGAAGACTTCCTCCTGCAGCAGCGCATCGCCTTCGAGCAGCAGTGCCGCATCTGCCCGGAACACCTGAGCGCATGCCTTGCCGTCGCGCTGCGCCGTGCCTGCCAGCAACGCCACGCGCGGGTGCGTCGCGAGCGCCCGCGAGCCATGCGCGTAGTGGTCCATCCCGCCCGCGCTCAGCATGGTTTGCGCAGGCTGGGCCTCGACCGCCGCGCACAGGTGCCGCACGAACGCGGTGAACGCCTCGCCGCGCACGCCGAGCACCAGGCCCGGGTTGGTGCAGAACTGCCCGGCGCCCAGCGCGACCGACGCCGCCAGTTCCTCCGCCACCTGCCCGCCGCGCCGCGCCAGCGCGAGGGGCATGAGCAGCACCGGGTTGATGCTGCTCATCTCGGCGAATATGGGAATCGGCTGGGGCCGCGCGGCGGACATGTCGCACAGGGCGCGCCCGCCGCGCAGCGAACCGGTGAAGCCGACGGCCTGGATGGCGGGATGCTTGACCAGGCGCTCGCCCACGCGGTCGCCGAAGATCATGTTGAACGTGCCGGCCGGCATGTCGAGCCGGCGGGCCGCGCGCAGGATGGCGTCCGCGACTTCCTGCGCGGTCGCCATATGGCCCATGTGGGCCTTGAACACGACCGGGCAGCCGGCGGCCAGCGCCGATGCGGTGTCGCCGCCCGCGGTCGAGAAGGCCAGCGGAAAATTGCTGGCGCCGAACACGGCCACCGGGCCGATGCCGGTGCGGCATTGGCGCAGGTCCGGCCGCGGCAGGGGCTGGCGCCCGGGCTGGGCGGTATCGATGCGGGCGCCGAGGAAGTCGCCGCGGCGCAGTACCTGCGCGAACAGGCGCATCTGGTTGCTGGTGCGGCTGCGTTCGCCGCGGATACGGGCGGCCGGCAGGGCGGTTTCGCGGCAGACCAGCTCCACGAAGGCCTCGCCGAGCGCATCGATCTCATCGGCGATGGCATCCAGGAATTCGGCGCGGCGCCGCGGCGCCAGCGCGCGGAATGCCGGAAAGGCCTGCGCGGCAGCCTGCGCGGCCGCGTCGATCTCCCCGGGAGTCGCTTCCACGAAGCGCAGCGGCAGGCGTTCGCCGCTCGCCGCATCGACGCTGTAGAGGAAGGCCGAGCCCGCCGCGCGGCGCTCGCCGCCTATGTAGTTGTAGCCCGACATTGCCGGCATGACGATGGTCTCCTGAAGGTGGGGGAACGGATCGGCGAAAGGCGCCGGGCGCGGGTGCGCCGCACCGCGTGCCTCCGGCGGTCGACTGTAGCGGCCGTGCCCGCCCGGGGCCAATGACATCTGGGCGCGGGGCGATAAGCATTCGTTATCGCTTTGCACGCGGGCAGCCGGCCGGCCGATTCTTGCCTGCGGCGCAAGACTGTCTGGATGCGCCGGCAAGAGCGGCGGGGCGCGGCAGCCGATATAGTGGCCACTTCTTTCCCCGATGCCGTCCACATGAGCCACACCGTCCCCTCGCTGCACATCCTCGCCTCCCGCCTGCGGCTCAAGCAGCTGCGGCTGCTGATCGAGCTCGACCGCCACGGGTCGCTGCACAAGGCCGCCGACGAGATCGCCATTTCGCAGCCGGGCGCGACCAAGGTCCTGCGCGAGATCGAGAACCTGCTGGGCATGCCGCTGTTCGAACGCCAGCCCAAGGGACTGGTGGCCAACGACCTGGGCCGCTGCGTGATCCGCTATGCGCGGCTGATCTACAGCGACCTGGAGCACTTGCGCGAAGAAATGACCGCAATTGCGCAGGGTCACGGCGGCCACCTCGCGGTGGGCGTGATCATGGGCGCGGTGCCGCTGCTGACCAGGGTGCTGGCGGCGCTGCGCCGCAAGCATCCGACCCTGTCCGTGGAGGTGGTGGAGGACACCAGCGCGCGCCTGCTCGATCTGGTCGACGAGGGCCGGGTGGACGTGGCGATCTGCCGCAGCGGCGTCAGCCGGCGGCCCGACGCCTACGCCTGCCTGCGCCTGGACGAGGAGCCGCTGTCGGTGGTGGTGGCGTGCGGCCATCCGCTGGCCGGCGCCGCTTGCGTCGCGCTGGAGGCGCTGAGCGGCTCCAGCTGGATCGCCTATCCGGTCAACATGCCCATGCGCGTGGCGCTCGAGCGCGAGCTTGCCAACGCGGGCATCAAGGCGCCGCGCTTCCCGCTGGAGACCGCCTCTACCTTCACCACCTTCACCATGCTGCAGGAAGACCCCACGCTGGTTGCCGTCATGCCGCGCGAAGTGGCGCTGTTCGGCGAGCGCTTCGGCCTGGCGGCGCGCCTGCCGGTCACGCTGCCGCCACTGGAAGAGCCGTTCGGCGTGATCAGCCGCGCCGGCTCGACCCCGTCGCCCGGCGCGCGGCTGCTGATCGACGAGTTGTTCGCCGGGCGGCCGGACGGCGGGCAGCAGCCTACTTGATGACGAGCGGATTGACCGGCGCGCCGGTGCCGCCCACGATTTTCAGCGGCGCCGCGGTGTAGAGGAACTGCCACTGGCCGTCGGCGGCGCAATCCTCGGCCAGTGCGTCGAGCTGGGCGACCTCGGCGAAGGCTACGCCGAGATTGCGCATCAGCGCGGCGTGCAGCGGGATCATGACGCCCGATTGCGGGTCCACCGTCACTTCGTTGCCCATGGTGTCGGTCACCAGGTTGGGGATCTCCATGGCGTGGAACCACTCCACCAGTTCGCGGCTGAAGGTCAGGCCCGGCTCGACGAAATCGCTGTAGAACTCGGCGGCCTCGCGCTCGTAGAACGAGCCGATCCAGCCGGTGCGGATGATGAGGATGTCGCGCGGCTCGATGGTGGTGCCCTGGGCCTGCGCCGCGGCCAGCACGTCGAGATGGGTGAAGGTCTCGCCCTTGTCCAGCACGGCCTTGCCGCGATGGCGCGCCATGTCGACGAGCACCGCGCGGCCGGCCACGCCGCGCTCGGCGATGGGGACGATGCTGGCGCGCGCCATGCTGCCGATGGTGCTCATGGCGTCGTAGCCGTTCCACAGCTTGTCGTCGTACCAGACGTGGCCGAGCGCGTCGTACTGCGTGGAGCCCTGCACATGCATGAAGATCACGTCGTCGGAGAACTCGACGTTGCCGTCGAAGTGCGCCTTGCCGGCCAGGTAGTGCCCTTTGTCCAGCACGTTCATGCGCATCGACGGCCGGCGGCCCGGGAACAGCGGCTCGCCCTTTTCGTGGCCGATCGGGATCTGCAGCGTGAAGGTCTTGCCTTGCCTGACCGCCGCGATGCCGCGCAGCACCTGCGCGGCCTGCAGGTAGTTCAGCGCGCCGACCTCGTCCTCGGGGCCCCACTTGCCCCAGTTGGTCGGCAGGCCTTCCAGCAGTTGCTTGATGTCAGGATTGTTGTTCGAGCCGTGTACGCACATCGTGGTGTCTCCTCGTGGCGGCCGCCGCCCGCCCGCTGCGACGGCGGCCTTGTCTTGTCAGCGGATGGGCGAGAAGGCCGCGGGCCTGAGCAGTTTCGATTCCTGCCTGATCAGCATGGGGAAGGCCTTGGGCACGAAGCGCTCGAGCCAGTCCGGGTCCCGGTACAGCGCGGCACGGCGCTCGATGCGGTCGTCCAGGCTTTCATAGGCCCAGATGTGCACGACCTGGTTCAGTTCGCCGATCTCGGTGTACCACCAGCCCACCAGCGTGGCGTAGCGGGAGATGACCGGCAGGCCTTCCTTCTCGAAGTGCTGCAGGTATTCCTGCATCTTGCCGATCTGGATGGTGTAGGTGCGCATTTCGTAATGCATGGACAGTTTCCTTGTTGTCGGTGGAATGGGGCGCGCGCGCCGTGGCCGAAGCGGCTACAGCACGCCGTGATAGGCGTTGGTGATGATGCGTTCGATGTCCGCGGCGGTGGTCAGCCTGGGATTGACCAGCACGTTGCCGCTGCGCATCGAATCGCTGACCATCTGCGGCAGGAAGGCGAGGTCGACGCCGAGTTCGCGGATGGTGGCCGGGATGCCCAGCGCCTGGTTCAGCCCGACCACTTGCTGCACGACCGCGCGCGCCGCCTCCTCCGCGGACATGGCGCGGGTGTCCACGCCCATGGCGATGGCGATGTCGCGTAGCCGCTCCGGGCAGGCCGGCGCGTTGAAGGCCAGCACGTACGGCAGCAGCGCCGCGTTGGCGATGCCGTGGGCGATGTTGAACACGCCGCCGAAGGTGTGGGAGATGGCGTGCACATTGCCCAGCTTGGACTGCGAGAACGCCACGCCCGCCAGGAAGGAAGCCAGCAGCATGTTCTCCCGCGCGGCCACGTCGGAGCCGACATAGAAGGCCTTGCGCAGGTTCTCGCTGATCATGCGGATCGCGCCGATGGCCAGGGCCTGGCTGACCGGATTGGCCTGCTTCGATACATAGGATTCGATCGCGTGCGTGAGCGCATCCATCCCGGTGGCGGCCGTGATCGACGGCGGCAGCTTGAGCGTGAGGCTGGCGTCGAGGATCGCCAGCCTGGGGAACAGCGCCGGGCTGATGATGACCGTCTTGAACAGGGTTTCCTTGTTGGTAAACACGGTGGACGCGGTGCATTCGCTGCCGGTGCCCGAGGTGGTGGGAATGGCAAACACCGGCAGCGGCGCGTTCTTCAGGCGGTCATAGCCTTCGTAGTCGAGGATGCTGCCCGGGTTGGTGGCCATGGCGGCCACGCCCTTGGCGGTGTCGATGCTGCTGCCGCCGCCCACACCGATCACGGCGTCGCACTCGTGCGTCTTCAGGAAGGCCACGGCCTGGTCCAGCACGGCGGTGCTGGGGTTCGGCTCCACGCCCGGGAAGACTTCGTAGGCGATGTCCTCGGCGCGCAGCGACTGGAAAAAGCCCTCCAGCAGGCCGGAGCCCGCCAGCCCCGCGTCGGTGACGACCAGCAGCCTGCGGCGCAGGTGCGGCTTGAGCAAGGCGCCGGCCTGCGCAGCCAGGCCGATGCCGGACTTCAGCATGGTCGGAAAGTAATAGTTGAATGCGTTCATGGCGATCTCGTACAGGTTTGCCGCGACGCGCCGGCGGCGCCGAAGGGCATGGACATGGGAAGGCAGGCTGCGGCCAGGCGTGCCTGGGGGCGTGGCAGTCTTTCGGATCTGCTTGTGGGCCGGATGCCGGCGCGCCGTACGCGGCGCCGGATGTCATCCACGGCCCATACCTTACAAACCGCGCCACCGCGGCGGTAATGAAAAGACCTGATTGGCGGATAACCAGCGCTTATCGCCGGTCCGTCGCGGTGCCGCGCCGGCGCCGCCGGTTATCGGGCGATGACGAACTCTCATTAGGCAAGCCGCCGGCGCGGCCCTACATTGCCGCCAATCCGCCATGGCCGGCACGGCATGGCGCCACCGCGCGCGCTCCGGCCGCGGCAAAAAACACAATCACAAGGACGAGACAACATGAAATCCGTTGATGCCTTCGACACCGGGGCCTCCGACGTGCCCGACGCCGCGGCCGAGATTCGCTCCGACATGCGCGCCGACATGCGCGCGCAGCCGCGCGCGGCCGCCCGCCCCAGCAACGTGCGCTGGCGGATCTTCCTCATCATGCTGCTGCTGACGGCGATCAACTACATCGACCGCGCTTCGCTGTCGGTGGCCTTGCCCCTGATCGCACCCGAGTTCGACCTCTCGCCCGCGGCCGAAGGCCTGGTGCTCAGCGCCTTCTTCTGGTCCTACGCGCTGATGCAGGTGCCCGTGGGCGCGCTGCTGGACCGCTATCACACGCGCGGCATCATCGCCGCGGCGACGGTGGCCTGGGGCGCCTTCCAGGCGCTGGGCGCGACTGCCCACAATGGTGTCATCCTGCTGCTTACCCGCATGGGGCTGGGCGTGGCCGAATCGCCCATCATGCCCGCCGGCGCCAAGCTGACCGGCGCGTGGCTGACGCCCAACGAGCGCGGGCGCGGCGCGGTCCTGGTCGACGGCGGCGCGCCGCTGGGCAGCGCGCTCGGCGCCATCATCATCGCGGGCCTGATCGCATGGCTGGGCTCGTGGCGCATTGCCTTCGTCATCTCGGGCGTCGGCACCATGCTGGCGGGCTGGCTGGCCTGGTACTACATCCGCAACCATCCGGCGGATCACCCCGGCGTCAACGCGGCCGAGCTCGAACACATCACGCGTGCCAACGGCGAGCGCGAGGGCGGCACGGCAGCCGCGCCGCCGCTGCGCGAACTGCTGCGCGACCGCTCCATCCTCGCCATGTTCGGCGGCTACAGCTGCGTGCTGAGCGTGTTCTACGGCCTGCTGACCTGGATGCCGAGCTATCTGCACAAGACGCACGGCCTCAATATCTCCAGCATGGGCGGCGCCACGTTCGTGATCTTCATGTCGGGCTTCGTCGGGGAACTGGTCGGCGGCTATATCGGCGACAAGTGGAAATCCTCGGGCGCGTCGCCCAACCTCGTGATGCGCAGCATGTTCAGCGGCTCCTCGCTGGTGGCGGCGGCCTGCATCCTGGCGGCGGCCTACACGGCCGATGCCGCCCGGGTCATCGTGCTGCTTTGCACCGCCATGTTCTTCATCCGCTGGTGCGGGATGTACTGGTGCCTGCCGGCCCTCATCGGCGGCACGGAGCGCACCGGCGTGCTGGCCGGCATCATGAACTTCTGCGGCAACATGGCCGGGGTGGTGGTGCCGCTACTGATCGGCGTGATCGTGCAGTGGTCCGGCTCCTACTTCCTGGCGCTGCTGTTCTTCGTGGTGATGGCAGTGCTGCTGGCTGTCTGCTCGAGCCTGATCGACTACCGGCAGCGTCCGCTGGCCTGAGGGCCACGCTGCGTTCGCCGTGGGGGCATGCCCACGGTCCGGCAGGCGTCTGACTTAGAATGGTGCGCCAGACGACAACGGATAACGAACAAGGGAGACCGTGCATGTTGTGGAAATCGACCCCATCGCTGGAAGCGCTCCAGGCTCGCCACGAGGACACCGCCGTGGCGCAGCTCGGCATCGAGTTCACCGAGGTAGGCGAGGCGTCTCTCAGCGCGCGCATGCCGGTGGACCGTCGCACCGTGCAGCCCTATGGCATCCTGCACGGGGGTGCCTCCGTGCTGCTGGCGGAGACGCTCGGCAGTTGCGCGGCCAGCCTGTGCCTGGACAACGAGGCGCAGTACTGCGTGGGGCTCGACATCAACGCCAACCATGTGCGCGCGGTGCGCAGCGGCTTTGTGACGGGCACGGCCACGCCGGTCCATGTGGGCCGTACCACCCACGTGTGGGCCATCGAGATCCGCGACGACGAAGGCCGGATGGTGTGCATCTCCCGCATCACCATGTCGATCCTGTCGCGCTGACCGCCCGCGGCCGCGCCCGCCGAAGGCGTGCCGTGCAGAGTTTCCCGTTTCCGGATACACTGCGCCCGCACTGAACGAGGACGCGCATCGCAGCGTCCTCCAACAGCGGCGGGGTGGCAGAGTGGTTATGCGACGGTCTGCAAAGCCGTACACGGCGGTTCGATTCCGTTCCCCCCGCCTCCAGCACCTGGCGGTAGCGCAGGTCCAGGGCCGGATGCCGCGCCGGTGCATGCCGCGCGCGCCATGTTTGCCACGCGAGCTACGTGTACCGTGCGTGGCCGTTGCATCCCGCCAGCGGCCACCGCGCCCGCACTTTTTCCTTTCCCCCAAGTCCTTCCCGCCACGTCCTTTCGCCTCACGTCCCCCAAACGCGTGATGCATGCCGGTATTCGCACAGCATGGAAGAGCACGCCCCGATTCCTGCCGTATTCCCGGCTGGAACAAGTCCGCCGAATCATGTAGTGTGAAGTCAACGCAGTCCATCCATGACAACCTCCGCCATCGTGCGTGGCGGATAGATAATTGCAATGACAAGAGATCTGCGTGTCCGCGCAGCACAACCGGCCGACTGGCCGGCAATCGCGGAAATCCTGGAATCCTGTGGCCTCGCCAGCGACGACCTCGATCCCTCGCTGGCGCTGTTCCATATTGGCTTGCTCGACGGCAAGATCGTCGGCTGCGCCGGCACCGAGGGGTATGACGAGACCGTGGTGGTGCGCTCGGTGGCCGTGCTGCCTCCCTACCGCGACCGGGGCATCGCATCCCATATGGTTGCCGCCGCGCTGATGCGCGCACGCTCCAACGGCTGTACGCGCGCGGTGCTGCTCAGTGCCAGTTGCCCCAACTATTTTGCCCGCTATGGATTCTCGCTGATCGCGGCCGAGCGCCTGCCGCCCGCGGTGCGCGCCTCGCGCGAGTTCCAGCGCCAGGAAGGCTTGCCGCTTTGCATGTACTGCGAACTGAAGTAGGCGCATGCCCCGGGATATCCGAAGTATGAAGTCCGATGTCATGAAGACGAAACACCGATGACCTTGCCCACGCCGACGGCGCCCGCCGCCCAGCCGGATCCGGCGCCATTCGACTGCCTGGTGTACATCGGCCGTTTCGAGCCTTTCCATGACGGGCACTTCGCCATGCTGCGCCAGGCGCTGTCGCAGGCGCGCGTGGTGATCGTCGTGCTGGGCTCGGCAGGTGGGGCGCGCACGGTAAAGAATCCGTTCACCGGCGACGAGCGCCGCCGCATGATCGAGGCCGCGGTGGCCGCATGGGACGCTGCCCGCGTGCCGGATCTGCGCTTCGTGGCCGTGCGCGACTACTACGAGGGCCCGCGCTGGGCTGCCGCCGTGCGCGCCGCCGTGGGCGCGGTCCTGGGCGAGTTCCTGGGCGAGTTCCCGGGTGCGGAGCCGGGCCTGCGCGCCGAGGCGCGCGTCGGGCTGTTCGGGCATTTCAAGGATGCATCCTCGGGCTATCTCAACGACTTCCCCGGCTGGCCCCTGGTGCCGCAGCCCAGCTTCGGACAACTCAATGCGGCCGATGTGCGCGGGCAGTGGTTCGCACAGGCGGGCGCGCTCGATGGCGTGGAGCGCGTGCTGCCGCCCCCGGTCGCTGCCTTCCTGCGCGAGTTCGCCGCGCGCGAGGCCTTCGCCGTGCTGCTGGCTGAGTACCGCTTCCTCGAGGACCATCGCCACCGTTGGGCGGCCGCGCCGTATCCGCCGGTCTTCGTCACCGTGGACGCGGTGGTGCGCTGCTGCGGCCATGTGCTGCTGATCCGCCGCGGCGGCCAGCCCGGGCGCGGCGCATGGGCGCTGCCGGGCGGCTTTCTGGACCAGCACGAGCGCGTGGCCGACGCGGTCCTGCGCGAGCTCGACGAGGAAACCCGCTTCAATCTGCCAAAGGCCGAGTTGCAGCAGGCATGCCGCGGCCAGGCGCTGTTCGACCACCCCGAGCGCAGCCAGCGCGGGCGCACGCTGACCCACGCCTTCTTCTTCGACCTGCCGCTCGATGCACTGCCCGGGGTGGACGCCGCCGACGACGCGGCGGCGGTGCGCTGGCTGCCGCAGCAGGAGTTGCTGGCGCTGGAAGGGCAGATGTTCGAGGATCACCTGCTGATCCTCGACCACTTTCTCCACCTGTTCGAAGCAGGGCCCGCCCGGCCTCGCTGACCGCCCGGGTCGGCCAGCGCCAGGGCCAGGGGCGCCGTCTGGTCCACCAGCCGGATGCCGATCGGGGCCTCGCGGGCCCGCAACCGCCCGCATCCCGATTCATCCGTGCCGGTGCGCCAGCCTTTCATCCTCCCCATGTCCGCATCGGTGAATTTCCACCGTCACATGCACAAGCTCCTCGTGCACGGATAGTGCCTCCCTGACCTGCGCCGGCGTGAGCGCATTGTCGTGCGTCACCAGGCTGGCAATCACCGCGAACTTCTGCTTGCCCACGCGCCACACATGCAGGTCGGTCACGCGCGTGCCTTCGGGTCCCTGGTCGAAGCTGGCCAGTACCTCGCGCACTTCGTCCACCACCGGGTGGTCCATCTCGCGGTCCAGCAGCACGGTGCCGGTCTGCCTGAGCAGGCCGAGCGCCCAGTGGCCGACTAGCGCCGCGCCGACGAGGCCCATCACGGGGTCCAGCCAGGCCAGCCCGAGCCACCAGCCACCGGCCAGGGCCAGCACCGCCAGTACCGAGGTGGCGGCATCGGCCAGCACATGCAGGTAGGCGGAGCGCAGGTTCAGGTCGTGGTGGTGCGCACCGCCGTGACCGTGGTCGTGATCGTGATCGTGGCCGTGGTGATGGTCATGCCCGTGTTCATGCCCGTGGTGAGCGTCGCCCAGGATCAGCGCGCATGCCAGGTTGACCAGCAGCCCGACGATGGTCACCGCCATCGCTTCGCGATAGTGGATGGCCTGCGGGCTGAACAGCCGCTCCACCGAGCCGTACACCATCAGCGCGGCCACGCCGAGCAGGACGATGGCGCTGGCAAAGCCGGCCAGCACTTCGATCTTCCACGCGCCGAAGGCAAAGCGCTTGTCGCCGGCGTAGCGGCGGGCGGCGGCGTAGGCAAAGGCGGCCAGGCCGATTGCCAGCGCGTGCGAGCTCATATGCCAGCCGTCGGCCAGCAGCGCCATCGAATTGAACCACAAGCCGGCGGCGATCTCGGCCACCATGGTGGCGGCGGTGATGAGCATCACCAGGCGGGTGCCGCGTTCGGCGGCGCGATTGCCTGTGTCGAAGACGTGGCTGTGGGTCCAGCGGGAGAGGTCCTGGGTATGCATGATGGCTTTGCCCTGCGTGGCGAAATGATGTGATTGGCGCAAGCGTAACAGCGCCGGCGCGGCAGGCCGCCTTCGTCCATGCCGGCAGCGTGGTGTTGGCCCGTGCCGCCTCGCGCGGGGTTGCCCCCGGGCTGTCACGCCCATCTGCTATTGTTGGCACGCTGCCTGCCACCGTGCAAGGCCCCGACAGCCCCACACAACCCGATGCACGCCACCACCCTCGCTCCCGCGGCCGCCCCGGCGCCCATTTCCCTGCGCCAGGCTTTCTGGTACTGGCTCAAGCTAGGCTTCATCAGCTTCGGCGGCCCCGCCGGGCAGATCGCCATCATGCACGAGGACCTGGTCGAGCGGCGCCGCTGGATCTCCGAGGCTCGCTTCCTCCATGCGCTCAACTATTGCATGGTGCTGCCCGGGCCCGAGGCGCAGCAACTGGCGACCTATATCGGCTGGCTGATGCACCGTACCTGGGGCGGCGTGATGGCGGGCGGGCTGTTCGTGCTGCCGTCGCTGCTGATCCTGATGCTGCTGTCGTGGGTCTACCTGCGCTTCGGCGAGGTGCCCGCGGTGGCCGGCGTCTTGTACGGCATCAAGCCGGCGGTGACGGCCATCGTGATGTCGGCGGCATGGCGCATCGGCTCGCGCGCCCTGCGCAACGGCTGGCTCTGGGCCATTGCGGCGGCCTCGTTCGTCGCCATCTTCGCGCTGGCATTGCCGTTCCCGCTGATCGTGGTGGCCGCTGCCCTGATCGGCCATGTGGGCGGGCGCCTGGCGCCGGCGCGCTTCGCCGGCGCGGGCGGGCACGGCGCCGCCAGGGCGGGCCACGGCCCCGCGCTGATCGACGACGGCACGCCGACGCCCGAGCATGCCAGTTTCACCTGGCCGCGCTTTGCGCGCGTACTCGGCGTCTTCCTGGCGATCTGGGCGCTGGCGCTGGGCGCGCTGGCATGGCGCTACGGCTGGCAGGGCACGCTCACGCAAATGGGCTGGTTCTTCACCAAGGCGGCGCTGATGACCTTCGGCGGAGCCTATGCGGTGCTGCCCTATGTGAACCAGGGCGCGGTCGAGCATTTCCACTGGCTCACCGCGCCGCAGATGATCGACGGGCTGGCGCTGGGAGAAACCACGCCCGGCCCGCTGATCATGGTGGTGGCCTTCGTGGGCTTCGTCGGCGGCTGGACGCACGCGGTGCTTGGCGCCGGCAGCGAACTGGCCTCGGGCGTGGCGGCGGCCGCACTGGTGACCCTCTTCACCTTCCTGCCGTCCTTTCTGTTCATCCTGCTCGGCGGGCCGTTCGTGGAGAGCACGCACGGCAACCTGAAGTTCACCGCGCCGCTGACCGCCATCACGGCGGCGGTGGTCGGGGTGATCGTCAACCTGGCGGTGTTCTTTGCCTCGCACGTGCTGTGGCCGGCCGGGCTGCAGGGCCGCTTCGACTGGCCTTCGGCCCTGATCGGGCTGGCCGCGGCGGTGGCACTGTTCCGCTTCAAGGCGGGGGTGATCCCGGTGATCCTCTGCTGCGGGCTGGCGGGCATGGCCATCACGCTGCTGCGCTGAGCGCCGCCAGCCGCCACCGACCGCTACCAGCCGCTGTGGGGCACGCCGGGCTCGCGGTGCGCGGCGAAGTGCTGCGCGAGGTAGTCCACGAAGGCGCGCACCTTGGCGGTGAGCTGGTCGCGCGTGAGGAAGACCGCGAACACATCGGCGGGCGGTGTCGACCAGTCGGGCAGCACCTGGCGCAGCCGCCCTGACCTGAGCATCGGCGCCACCTCCCATTCCGAGCGCATCAGGATGCCGTGGCCCTGCAAGGCCCAGCCTAGCGCCACCTCGCCATCGTTGGTGCTGGCGGGCCCGCGCACCTTCACGGTTTCCTGGCGGCTGGCCGAGCGCAGGTGCCAGGTGCCGTAGGTGGCGTCGCTCTCGCGGATCACGATGCAGCGGTGCTGCTGCAGCTCGCGCGGCGAGGCCGGCTCGCCGTGGCTGGCCAGGTAGCGCGGCGCGGCGCACAGCAGGCGGCGGTTATGTGCGATGGGGCGCGCGCTCAGGCGGGCATCGGGCAGGTCGCCCACGCGGATGCCCACGTCGAAGCCGGCCTCGGCCAGGTTGAGCGGCCGGTCGGTCAGTTCCAGCTGCACCTCCACCTCGGGGCAGGCCAGCAGGAAGGCGCCCACCGCGGGCGCCACGTGGCGCCTGCCGAAGCCGAGCGTGGCGTTGACCCGCAGCAGGCCGCGCGGTGCCACGCGGCTGCCGCCCAGGCCTTGCTCCAGCTCCTCGAGCTCGGCCAGGATGCGCGCGCCGCGTTCGAGGTAGGCCTCGCCTTCCTGCGTCACGCTCAGCCGGCGCGTGGTGCGGTTGAGCAGGCGCACGCCCAGGCGGGCCTCCAGCGCGGCCAGCCGCTTGCTGGCCGCGGATGGCGTGATGCCGAACTGCTGCGCCGCGCCGGCCAGGCTGCCGCGCTTGACCAGGGTGACGAAGAAGGCGAGGTCCGAGAAATTGTCCACGTGGCGAGCGGCGGTCGATGGCGGCGGCAAGGCGCCAGGATTGCTGAAAATGAAGACCGAATGAAAGTCTGTGAATGAAATTATAGCGGCGGGTTCAATGCTTACACTGGCATCTACGCGGATCTGCACCTGATCCCGACAGGAGGACGAATCGTGTTCGAAGGCTTCACCCCGCGCCGCGTGCAATGCGGCGACGTCGAGATCCATGCCGTGGTGGGCGGGCAGGGCCCGGCCCTGCTGCTGTTGCATGGCCATCCGCAGACACATGTGATCTGGCACAAGGTGGCCGCCACGCTGGCGCGCCATTTCACCGTGGTCGCCACCGACCTGCGCGGCTACGGCGACAGCGGCAAGCCCGCCGGCCTGCCCGACCATGCCAACTACAGCAAGCGCGCCATGGCGCAGGACCAGGTCACGGTCATGCGCGCGCTCGGCTTCGAGCGCTTCCTGGTGATGGCGCACGACCGCGGCGGCCGCGTGGCCCACCGCATGGCGCTGGACCATCCCGATGCGGTGCGGCGGCTGGTGACGCTGGACATCGCGCCCACGCTGGCCATGTACGAGCAGACCAGCCTGCAGTTCGCCACCGCCTACTGGCACTGGTTCTTCCTGATCCGCCCGGCGCCGTTCCCCGAGACGCTGATCGAGGCCGATCCCGCGCTCTACCTGCGCAGCACCATGGGCAGTCGCAGCGCCGGCCTGGCGCCATTTACCGACGAAGCCATGGCCGAGTACCTGCGCTGCCTCAGGCAGCCCGGCGCCGCGCACGGCCTGTGCGAAGACTACCGGGCCAGCGCCTCGATCGACCTCGAGCACGATCGTGCCGACATCGCCGCCGGGCGCCAGGTCGAGTGCGGGATGCTGGCCTTGTGGGGCGAGCAGGGCGCGGTGGGCCGCTGCTTCGCGCCGCTGGAGGAATGGCGCAAGGTGGCGCGCAACGTACAGGGCAAGAGCCTGCCGTGCGGCCACTATATCGCCGAGGAAATGCCGGAACTGCTGCTGGAAGAAACGCTGCCGTTCCTGCTGGCGGAGCACTGACGCCGCGCGGCCGGGTGCTGCGCGATCGGCCGGGCTGGCATACACTCGCTGGCTTCATCCGCCGGCCAGGCGCCGGCCAACCGCACGCGATTCCGCCCATGCCGCCTCGCAAGACCGCCGCCCGTCCGGCCGAAACCCCCGTCGCCGAGCCCGCCGAAGGCCGCGCCACCAGCGACCAGGCCATCCAGCTGCTGGATGGCGCCGTGCGCCATGTGCTGGAGCGCGGCATCGGCGATCTCTCGCTGCGCAGCGTGGCCGAGGCGCTCGGCACCAGCCACCGCATGCTGATCTACTACTTCGGCTCGGCCGACGGCTTCTGGGAGGCCGTGCTGCGCCGCATCCGCCATGCCGAACTGGAGTCGCGCGCCAGCCTGGCCACCGCCGAGACCGATCCGGCCCGCGCGCTCGAATTGGCCTGGGCCCGCTACTCGGCGGACAACTACCTGCCGGTCATCCAGCTGCTGTTCGAGATCTACGGGCGCGCCATCCGGGATCGCGAGCGCTTCCAGGCCTTTCTGGACGACGTGATCGGCAGCTGGATCGGCGCGCTGAGCGAGCGCTTCCACAAACAGCACGGACTGAGCGCGAGCGAGGCGAAGCTGCGCGCGCGCGTCGAGCTGGCCACGGTGCGCGGCCTGCTGCTCGACCTGGTCACCACCGGTGACCGCAAGGGCACCACCGCGGCCCTCAAGTATTTCGCGCGCATGCTCAATGCGCCGGGGGCCGCGCAGGCGTCTGACGCCTGAGCGCCTGAGCGCCTGAGCGCCTGACGACCTGATGCCACGCGGCGCCTCGATGGCGCCGCGCTGCTTTCTGGCGCGGCCACCCTCTCCGGTTCCTGCCCGGTTCCTCTCCGGTCACTTGCCTGCCGCGCGCACGCAGCCCGCGTCCGGCGGTCTTTTCTTCTTCGTGTACCACGTGGTACAGTAAACCGCATGCCGCCCTGAAGACCATGGCGGCGCGGAGGAAAAAGGAGACCGATGTGAAGAGACGCAAGCTGATGCTGGCTGCCGTGCTGGCAGCCGCGGGATGGACGTGCGGCGCGCCCGCGCACGCGCAGGACTGGCCGCAGCGCCCCGTGCGGCTGGTGGTGCCGCAGGCCGGCGGCAGCGGCAACGACGTGCTGGCGCGCGCGCTGGCCGAAGCGCTCGGCAAGCGCTGGGGCCGCGCCGTGGTGGTGGAGAACCGCCCCGGCGCCAACGGCGTGCTGGCCATCAACTACGTGCTGCAGCAGCCGGCCGACGGCTACACGCTGTTCTTTGCCGGCGTGTCCAACCTGGCCTTCAATCCCTTCCTGTATCCGTCGCTGCCCTATGTGCCGCAGCGCGACCTGGCCGGCGTGGCGATGCTGGCCAGCTCGCCGTTCGTGCTGGTGGTGGCGCCGTCGCTGCACGTGGCCAGCTTTGCCGAATTCGTGCGCCAGGCCAAGGCGCGTCCGGCCGCCATCAGTTTTGCCTCGGGCGGCATCGGCAACTCGACCCACCTGGCGATGGAACTGGTGGCCGAGCGTGCCGGCATCCGCCTGCAGCATGTGCCATTCAACGGCGCGGGCGGCTCGACCAGCCTGATGTCGGGCCAGACGCCCGCAATGATGAACGTGGTCGCCGGCGTGCAGCCGTATATCGCCGGCAAGAAGCTGGTGGCGCTGGCGGTGACCGGCGAGAGGCGCCTGCCGGCGCTGCCGGACGTGCCGACCTTCAGGGAACTCGGCTATGACGTGGCCGTGCCCGGCTGGTATGCCATCGTGGCCAGGGCCGGCACGCCGGCGGCGCTGGTCGGCAGGATCAACGCCGACATCAACGCGGCCCTGGACGAACCCGCCTTCAAGGAGAAGCTGGCCAGCCAGTTCCTCGACCCCATCAAGGGCCCGCCCGCGGAAGTGGAGCGCCATATGCGGCGCGACGCCGAGGCGTGGGGGCCATTCATCCGCAAGCTCGGCATCGCGCTCTGACGCACAAGGCACTAGACGCAGGACACTAGACTCAGGACACAGGAGACAAGACATGCCCCGTATCACCACCGCCGTGCGCGACTACCGCATGGCCATGATGCACCAGCTGATGGACCGCCTGCGCGTGGACGCGCTGGTGTTCGGCACCCCGGACTTCTTCCAGTTCGCCACCAACTTCCAGCTCGACGTATGGCCGTGGGAGCGGCCCGTGTTCGTGTTCGTGCCGCGTAGCGGCGAGCCGTTCGCGGTGATGAACGAGCTGTCCACCAACCATATGCGGCTGAGCACGGAGAACGAATCGGTGTGGCTGCGCGATGTGACCTACTACGCCGAGCATCCGCGCGTCTCGCGGCGCCTGCCGCTGGCGCCGCAGCTGCCCGAGGTGGTGGCGTCGCTGCTGGCCTCGCACGGGCTCGGCGGCGCGCGCATCGCGGTGGACGTGAGCCACCCGGTCCTGGCCGCGGCGCAGCGCCATCTGCCGGAGCTGGTGCTGCGCCCGGCCATGGCCGAGATGCGCGGCATGCGCTGGGTCAAGCATGCCGAGGAGCTGGAGGTGATGCGCGCGCTGGGCGCGCTCACGGACTGGGTGCAGGACCGCTATCGCGAGCATATCCGCCCGGGACGGCTGGTGCAGGAGCTGGACCATGCCATGTCGGCGCTGATGGTGGAAGAGGCGGCGCGCCGCTTTCCCGGCGAGGATTTCGAGATCCTCAAGTGCTGGACGCTGACCGGCGCCGCCTCGGCCTCGCCCCACGGCGACGGCGCGTCGTGCGGGGCGCGCATCGCATCCGGCGATACCATCGTCAACCTGATCCTGCCACGCCTGAACGGCTACTACGTGGAGAACGAGCGCACCTGGTTCTGCGGCAAGCCCGGCGAGCGGCAGGCGCATTGCTACCAGGTGGCCGCCGAAGCCACCGATGCGGCGGTGGCTGCCGCGGTAAGCGGGCGCCGCGTGTGCGACATGGACGCTGCCGCGCAGGCGGTGATCGAGCGCGCCGGCCTGGGCGAATACATCTTCCACCGCACCGGGCACGCGGTCGGGCTGATGCTGCACGAGTATCCGGAGGACATGGCCTTCAACACGCGGCCGTTGCTGGCGGGCGAGGTCTATTCGGCCGAACCCGGCATCTACGTGTATGGCCTCGGCGGCTTCCGCCTCGACGACACCGTGGTGGTGGGCGAGCGGCCCGAGGTCATCGTGAAGACGCCGAAGACGCTCGCCTACGCCACCGTGGCGTAGGCCTCGACCGGTCCCTTGTCGCCCCGCCCGGCCGCGCGGTGATTGCGCGGGGTGATCGCGCAGGCGCGCCCGCCGGGCCTGAGCAGCCCCGCTGATGAAGTGGATGTTGGAGCGCAAAATCGACTTCCGGCCGAGGAAGCCTGCGACGCCGCCCGGGGCAATTTGCTCGGCAGGCCGCTGCCGCCGTCGGCGTCTGCCAGCCTGGTGCGGGCGGATGCGCTCCCTGACGCGGCACGGCAACAGGGACCGGGATGGGCCGAGCAGGATGCAGCCCGGAGGTGCATAATCGCTCACCAGTACGACGAGCCCTAGCCGGAGTGGTCGACCGGCGTCCAACATACATTCATGAATGGATGTATAATTCCGGAATTATTCGCCTGGCGACAGGCGTTTGTTGCGGAATTTGACCATGACTTACCGTTTTATTGCCGGATGTATTGGCACCTGGCTTGCGATCGCCGTGACCGCGGGCTTGGTGGTGGAACGTCTCTGGTCCTGAGTACGGGTGGTCGGCCTTGCCGCGGGAGAGGTGGCAAGGTTTTCGCTAGGACTTGCCACTCTTCGCGGTAAATACCACCCACCATGCTCATGACCAATCAGAAGAAGACCGGCCTTGCCCGCCGGTTCGCATCGCAATTCAAGGCGCTTGCCGCCGTTGCCGCTTTCGGCGCCTGCGCGTCCGCGTACGCCGACCCCGCCGTCCACTTTGCCTTCGGCCGTGATCCGGGCCACAACATCAACAAGTACGAAGTCGGCGTGAACTGGGATTCCGGCTTCAACTGGGGCAACCCGCAGGGCTGGCTGTTCAAGTTGCAGTGGGAGGCCGAACTGGCCGAATGGAACACCCTGAGCGGCACCAACCACCATAACGTGACCGAGTTCGGCTTCTCGCCGATCTGGCGCCTGGAAAAGCGCGGCGGCGCCTGGGTACCGTTCCTCGAAGCGTCGGTCGGCGTGCGCATGATGAGCAGCAAGTACACCTCGGAAGAGCACCGCTCCGGCAGCCTGTTCCAGTTCTCCGACATGCTTGGCCTGGGCGTGGCTTTCGGTCCCAGGACCGCCTATGAAGCCGGCTTCCGCTACCAGCACGTCTCCAACGCCGGCATCAAGCAGCCCAATCCGGGCAGTGGTTTCTACACGGGCTACGTGCGCTATCGCTTCTGATCGCGCTTGCGGCGCCCCGGCGGCCGCGGCGCGCCCCGCGGCCGGGCCGGCCTGACAC
>NZ_JBFTLQ010000093.1:0-26655 GCF_056396525.1 Cupriavidus sp. 05T41 | reverse complement strand
GAGCGGCACTGGACCGACCCTCGCGCTCCCATCGCTGCAAGTCTTCACAGACACGTCGAGCAAGTCGACAGCCTTTCCAGTGCTATATGTGCGCTCCATGACGACGATTATACATATTCGCGCACTTATTTAAGTACTAGAGTCAGTCTGCTTTCGGCCTACTTGCTGTGGGCAGACCGTAACGGGCGTCGCGTCCATAAGGACTGAACGCCAAGCCACTGCCTTATTTCGCCGGGAAACTCCGGGCCATCAAACTGACGCACCTCTCGAGTCTTATACCTTAACGATGCATAGTTAAGGGGATGGTCTGCTGGCCGCCTGCCAGCAAAGGGTTTTGAATGCTTTGGGGACGTATGTATTGATACTTCGTAATACATACAAACTCAGCAGGCCGGTGGAAACACCGGCCTCTTCATTGCATCGCGCGCTATTCACCGAAACGGTAGGGGGAGGACTGCAACCGACCCCTTTGAGACGTCCAACGCGAAGGGCCATACCGCCCGGTCACACCTTGCCGCGGAACGCAAGGAAGTAACTGTCATGGAACCGGCACCAACTGGCGCTGTCGGCCAAATGCGGATATTCGCGTCGAGACGCGAAAGCGGACACTCGCAGTATCCCAAGTGGAAACTTGATTGGGGGTCAGCGGGTCTGGCGCCCCTACGCCGTTTGGGGGCATGTCAGATTKGTTCGGACAGCAGCAAATCACGCCGATGCCGCGGCAACGGCTGGATACGACCGTTCGGAGCCCCACTCAGTGCGCCGCGAGGTAGGCCTTGGCGGCGGCAGTCTCCGGTCGCGCGCTGTCCGCATTTTTGGTGAGCACGAGGAGTCGTTTGTAATACTCGACCGCTTTATCGCGTTGCCCTGAGGCGTCCGCGGCGTGCGCGGCGCCGTACAGGCCGTGATAGCGGTTCGGGTACTCCCGCAGCGCCGCCTCGTATTCCCGCAGGGCTTCGCCGGCTCTTCCTTGTACGGCGAGCAAGTCGGCGAGTAACTCGCGCATCGGAAACAGTCGATTCTCCATGGCCACGTTCTTGATGCTGGCGTCCTCGCCATCGGCGGCTGCCCGCATCAATCGCTCCGCTTGCGTGGGGTTGCCCTCGGCTTGTGCGGTCCACGCTGCGACGGCAGCGATCTCCTCGTCGGTTCTGGCCACCCAATAGGACTCGTTTGATTTCCCGAGTTCCTCCCGCAACGTCTTGAGCGCGTCGATCTCCTGTTTTGCGCTCGTCAAGCCGCCACTGCGGGCCATCCCGAGACCGCGCGCAAAGCGCGTGATCGAATCAGCGTATGCCCAGTTGTTCGAGGTAATGGGCAGGGCGGCGGCCGCCTTCCAGTCTGCTCGCTCAAGTGCATAGCGCGCGGGCATCGCCGCAACAGAGTTCTTGTTGCCCTTCAAGACCGGCGGTTTGCGCATGGCGTCGGCTAGGCCTTGTTCGATCAAGGCGCGCGCCTTCACATCCTGCGATAGCTGCAGATGCGCATAGACCATGAAGTCCAATGCGTGGTAGTAATCGGGTTGAACCTCGAGGGCCGCCTGGTTGGATTTGATCGACTCTTCCCAAAGCCCGAGCATCGTGTAGATATGCGATGGCATGTGCCGCGCATGTGGCGCCGCCGGTGCAATGCTGGCGTATTTGCTCGCCGCGGCGAGACCCTTTGCGGCAAGCGGCGGATAATCATAGGCGTGGATCAGGTAATGTGCGGCTCCAGGATGTTGAGGATTCTTCGCGAATAGCTTCTCCAGAATCTCCGCCGACTTACGCTGGTTGGCGTAGGTCCTGTCGCTCACGGGCGCGGCGGCCTGCAGAGCTAGCGCGTAATAGATCCAGACCTCGTCATCGTCCGGATAGCGCTGCGTCATTCGTTGCATTGCGTCAGCGTAAGCCTGCAGGCGAGTGTCCACTGACACTCTATCGTAGTCGCGGTAGTATGCACCGATCGCGTCGATCCAGTCGCGCTCGCGTTGTGTCTTCGCTCCGATCGCACGGGCCTTGGCAACGGCTTCCGAGGCCGCCTGGGCGTCGCGCAGCGACGGCGGGCCCGCAAGCGAATTGCCCAGCAGATTAACGGCGAGTCCCCAGTAAGCAATTGCGCAGTTAGAGTCCTGCTCGACGACCGCATTGAAGGTCTTGCCCGCCTCTGTGAACCAGAAGKAGTGCAACATCGCGACGCCCCGCTCGAAGAGTGGTTGTACCTTCGGGTCGCAGGAAGTGGGGAAGGTGATTTTGCCTAGCTGGTAGGTACTCGCGTGGTGTTCGTCGGCGAGCGCGAAACCCGACCCCAACATCAACGCTGAAACCGCGACACCGGCAATGTTGCGTGGGTGCATGAGTGTCTCCGGTCGATCTCTAGTCTAGCGCTCTCAGTCCAAGAGTCAATTAGACTAACCCTATGGGAATCGGGTCGCAACGACATAGGCAACCTCCGCGAGATGCTTCAAAAATGAAACCGATGGCGAGGGAAACTGGCGGCAATGTGTAAGAACTGCCAAATAAGAACTACAGCTATTCAGGCATTGCGTCGTCCGATCGGGCGATTTGGGCATGTTTCCATGATAAGCACGCAAAGCGCGAAGGAGGGTGATGTGAAGGATAGGTGCCTGATGCGGTGCTGACAATGCGATATGACTGGCCGTGTTGGACGCGACGGTGTCCTAGAATTGAAATGACGGTCTGCGGGAAGTGACCGGCAGATCAGATGCAGCGAGTCCCTGCACCATGCAGAATGGAGGCGTGTCATGCCCACCTATTCGTACCGTTGTGAGAAGTGCGGTCAGGTCTTCGACCACGCTGAACATCTAGCTGAACATGCAACGGCCCATCCGCCGTGCCCCAAGTGCGGCAGCGAAACGGTCCAGCACGTGCCGACGCCGTTTGTGGCGAAGACGGCCAGGAAGAGTTGAGGCCTGCCAGGCCTGCGTGAATCGCGCGTGATGGCGAACGGCAGCTAGTGGCCGATCGTCGACCTCGACGAAGCCAGCAGGGATAGCCGCGCACAGGCTCACGGCGCGAGCATGTTCMTACCAGTGAGATCCGCCATGCGTGGTGACAGTCCTCGTTCGATCAAAGCGCAGGCATCGCGTCCTTATACGCCACGGTTTCCTACATCGGGCGCCACTGGTAGATCGCGTGCAGATTTCCCTTGTAGGAACAGCCATCACGCACGCGACCGTCCGCGAAGCCCCGTGATGCCGTGCCTTATCTCGGATTGCCCGCCGCCGTCAGGCCATTTCACTGACAGCTTCGCCAGCCAGCGCGACCTCCGTCTCGTCGGTCACCGTGCTTTCCGCTATCTCGCTGTCGACTTCGGAAACCATGTCGCCCAGACCGATGGCGACCGTGATATTCGGCGTCCAGTTCTTGCGGTCGGTGCTGACCTCGGCAAACGTGGTCACCGTTGCGGTGTAGCCCTGCGCTCTGAGGTCGTCGGCTAGCCGTTGCGCGCGCGGTTCCAKCGCTGCTTGCGGATTGTCTTCGTTGATGTCGAGTACCAGTCTGGTCTCGAATTCTTCCTTGCCCCTMTGGATTGCCGTTTGCATTGCCTTGAGCTGCTTGTTCGCGAGCGCAACGAGCTTGCTGTACCTGGATTCTTCCTGGCTGGCGCGCAGTGCCTTGGCGGCGTTGATGATTTCGGTGCGGTCCACGAACATGATTGCCTTTCGAGGTGGGGGAGAGAAAGCGCAGGCGCCGCACGGGCTTGACTTCAGGAGCCAGCTTTCCGGGATGCGACCACAACTGTATAAATATACAGTGTTCGCCGKCTAATCGGCAAGTCCCTGACAGCAGATCTGGCGAATCGCGCTATGGTTGACGCGTCTTKACCAAAAGCGGCGCTGCTCGGAAGTGATTGAGTCCCGCACATGGTGGGACAGCACGATATCTCTCCTCGGGCAACTTCTACTTGCAGATCCAGCAAGGCGGGGCACCGCCCCAGGCCAAGGCCTTCTACGACTACATCAGCACGCCCGCCGCGCAGGAGATCACGACCCGGAAATACGCTGTGGGAGAAGATGAAGCGGCTGGCTATCCGGACTTCGGAGTCTGAACCAGGAGGTCACTGATCGGCCCCAGCTAGTTGCTGCAGCAGTMGCCTTTGCCATGTGTTTGAACGGGTGGGCAGGGAACCGACCCGTATKAGCAAAAGACGCAGCAGTCTCCTCGCTTAGGGGTGAGCGTTTGATCGCAGCCCTTACATGCATAGAACCATTGGCACGCTTCGATCGGCATCATTTCTGCCGCCACGTAGCCACAATGAGGGCACGTTAGAATCGACTGAAKAACGACATCGGACATGGCTGGAACGTTGTCTTGGACAGCTTGGAACTCATCATACATCGCCGCTGCCTACGTCATCCGCGCATCGGGCGAAACCCGCGACCAGAAAAGACGTGAAGCGGCTATTTGCTAGCAACGGCGCCTGTCGCCGGCTCGGCCGAGGCAGAGTGTATGGCAAACAGCGCGGCAGTAGCTGCGAGCCCCAATCCGCCCGATATCCATAGTGCTTGCGCGCCCCAGAGGTCGATGCAGATGCCGAACAGCCACGGCGCCAGCGCCTGCGCAGGATGACTAGGATTAGCCCGGCCGTCGCCACGGCCCCTTCGGTCTTTGAGGTCACCAAGTCCGACATGTTGCTGGAGTGCGACGCCGTCAGTCAATCCATCGATACTGCACGGTCAGCGTGATCGTCTTGTAGTCTCCGCCGGCACGGGTGATCCAGCCCTTGGACGCACTGACCTTGCCAGACCAGTTGGTCGCGAGGGGCACCGATAGCGTCAGCCCGTACCGCGTATTGGTGCGGCGATCGTCGTTGCGGACGCCGTCCACTGTCGTATTGCCTCCGCTATAGAAGCCTGCATCGGCGGCGAGCCACAGGCCGGGCCGGAACTGGTATCCGCMATGTAGTTGCACGACTGCTAGTGGGCCCTGCTGGCGTTGCCTGCTGCCCAGAAATTMGTCATTGGCTGTAAAGAGCCAGACCMCGAACGCACCTTCGGCAAACCAGTTGCCAAATGGCGCCGAGACGCCGACTTCCGGCTTGAATGCCCAACGGTTTGCGCCGATATTGATCAGTCTATCCGCGTGATATTGCCCGCTCGGCATTACCACCGTCAGGCTTGTTCCCAGGCTGGGGACTGGCGGATGCCTCGCGAACTCGGCCGGTGTCTTTGCGCCGCCGCCCAGAAGATTGACCGCGAAACGCAGATAGGCGTCGCCGACGCCGGCACGATAGACGCTGTTCGGCGCGTCCAACACGTTCCCCGCGACGTTGGCGCGCGAGTAGGGCAGCACGACGCCAACGGAAGCCGTGCGGCCAAGCAGGTCGAACACCTGCAGATAGCCCAATGCAAAAATGTCGATCTTCGCGCTGACGTCCGTAATCGGCAGGGAGGGGTCGGTCAGCACATCGCCGCCGAGCCTTGCATAAGTTGCCAGCAGGAAATGCGTGCCAACCGGCGCCGCCGAATAGGTGCGCGGCTCGAGTTCCTGGGCCATACAGCCGTCGGCGAGCACGCCAAGGCAAGGCAACAGCCATCGGACCCACGGTGCGTACGCGGCAGGTCTGTCCCACCCTGGCATCTATGTCTCCTCCCGGCTATCCCGCCATGAAAGCCTTAGAACGCGACGGTCAACGCAGCGATCACTACCTGCTCGTGGGATTTTGGATTGAACCAGTATATGTGAAGGCGGGGGGGGCATCCGGAACAACGTCGCGCCATCGGCTGGACGCTGCTCGCAAGCAGCACTGTCAGAAAGAAGCCGACATTCGAATGTCGGCCTGAGAGCGCAGTCCTGTGACCGTAGTTGGCCGGTTGCGCATGAGCAGGGCCGCGCCCGAAACGGTCGCACGAATTCGTATCATCGTTTCGTTGGCCAGCATCGGCCGCGCTAGTACTTGATGTCCCGTTTTTCCTGGCGGCCCTCCTGCTTTGTGTCGCGCTTGTCTTGCCGGCACTGGGAGTTGCTCTTCTGGTTTGCAGCCCGGCAGTCGACCTTGCCCGCGCGCGCTTCCTGTTTGGCAGCCTGGTTTGCGTCCCTGCCTTGTTGGCGCTGTTGCGACTGGTTGGTGGCCAGGGCAGCCCCCGATAGCGCCAGGAGTCCGGCGGCGGCCAGCATTGCGCCCGCCCGCCTCCAAAGTCCATTTCGTGATTMGACCATTTTCACCTCCTCCGTGCTGGGTAGAAACGGCGGTCAGTTGTCGCACAACGCCGCCTTCGCAGGCTCGTAGAGAGCCAGACTGAAGAAGCCTCCTCCGACAAAAGAAAGCATCCCTTGCCCGCAGCCGATGATGGCACGAATGAGTGTCGCCGAGAACAAATTCCCATGCGCAAGCCATTCCTCAAAGGGTGGCAATGGTTCGTGAGTGGCCGACGATCCCACGTCAGTTGCGGCGCGCGTTTCTTTTGCGGGGATATCGCTTGATGGCCCGGCAAGCGACATCGGTCAACCGATCGCCAGTCGGCGCTGCCGGCCCCTGAACAGCCCTTCAATCCGCGATAATGGGTCGAGGTCGAACATGGGCTATGTGCGCTCGGCAAGGTCTCATTACCGGACAACTCGCGGGCACATGGATATGGCCCGTCCTTTCCACTGAAATGGACAAGGCGTTCGGCGGCCTCTGACATTCCGAGGGAAAGTGTATGCGMAGCACTCAGCACCTAGCAGCCAGTAACGCGGTGGCGCAAAACCTGATCCTCCGGATGCTTGCCTGGCTCTGTGTCGCTATGCTTATGTTTCCCGGTGTGGTGCTGGGGATGGACTTCAAGATCTATTACCAACCCCAACTTAAGCTGAAAATGCTTATCGGGGAGGKAAGGATTCAGAATGGTGATGCAGATAAGCTTCTGGCGCTCGCCAAAATAGCTGACCGTGATGACGAAGGACTTGTTACCCTTGTTTTAAATAGTCCKGGAGGAAATGTCGAGGCTGCTTTCCGAGTCGTCGATGCGATGGATGAAGTACGTGTCTATACAATAGTTCCAGATAATGCCAGGTGCGCGTCTGCTTGCGCTTCTATCCTGTTCGCTTCCGGAGAACGCCGAAGTGTTGTTGGTACGGGGCTGCTCGGTTTTCACAGTTGCTATCGGCGCGAAGGACGAACCTATACCGATGACTCGCTTTGCAACGAAATAATCGCGGCCAACGCAATGCAAAGAGGGATCAGCCACGCAGGTATCAATCGTTTCGTCAAGCAATATGGTGCGCGAGACATGGCATGGGTCGAGCGCGACGTCGCTTGTAAGTCGCTGCAGGGGCTCTGTAAGCCAGGGCTACTGGAAGTTCAATACGAGACGAAGATCGCGTTGATGAGAAGTCTTGATTGCAGCAAGCTCATATCTATTAAAGCGCAGCTTGTTTGCGGGGATGCGGAACTTGCTCGTATTGATAGACAGTTGACAGAAATCTATTATCAAAAGATAAAATCATCGCCTGACAAGGATCGGTTACGAGCGGATCAGAGAGCATGGCTTCGCAATTCTCGCAATGTGTGTGGTGATAAGGCTTGTCTACTTCTAAGCTATCATCGCCGCATCGCTGAGCTAAAGCGGATGCGGTCATAAAATGACGTGTCGATCGACGCTGGCCATGCTCAATCGCCAGAGCGTGAGCGTCACCCGGCGCCGCAGCAAAACGGCGCTCCTGAGTGGCGCGCGACATGAGGTGATTCCGCCTGTCCGAGCCTGGGAAGTGGGACGATGACGCCGCCTCTTTCGGGCGGCCAGCCCTCTTCTTCGGCAAGCGCCAGCCAGGAAGCCTCCCCTGGATCCAACTCGCTGAGGTGATTTATGACGTTAACGCCACACTAGCCAAGTCGAGAGACGGATGGATCGAAACGATATGAAATGTTTGCAATCATGGACCTTAATCAAGATAAAGTCTAAGTTTGCGAACATATTCCGGTCTTGACCACAAGCACCCCCATCGCTACCATGTTCGTAATCACAGACCTAAAGCGTCTTATAGTTCAGGATTACGGACATCATGAAACGAGACGAATCTCCACTTCTGCCTCTTTMCCGGCTCACTGAAGCCGAGCAGCTCGGTGAGCGTATCACTCAGCTGCGCCAAGGCCTGAGGCTACGCCAAGCGGATGTTGCTGCGCGCGCCGGGCTCTCCCGGGGAACCGCGATCCTGATCGAAAAAGGTGATCCGGGACGGACTCTTACGCAGCTCCTGCGCTATGTTCATGCCCTGTCGCCGGAAGTCACCCTGCAGGCGCTCCTGGMAGGCGATGTGCCGGCATTGATCGCCTTGCATGCGCGCAAGCTGCCACAGCGCATTCGCTCCGCAAGCAAGGCGGAACTGCGTGAACTCGATTTCTAAGGATAAACCTTGGCCCCTCGTCGCGCTCCCAACAAGGTAGCGGTATTCGCCCACATCGCCGATCAGGCGGAAKGGCATCACTTCGTGCCCGCAGGACTGCTCAGTCGCGAGGCGTCCGCGGGTCGGGAAACCGTCAGCTTCGCCTATGGCACGCGTTACCTGCAGCGGCCGAACGCCATCGAGGTAGACCCTCGCGCGCTCACCTTGGCGCAGGCGCGGCAGGCGGAGCCCGGCACGGTTTGGTACCCGCTGCCCGAGGTGAACGAATTTGGGGGGATCCGCGATGCTGCGCCCGATGCCTGGGGCCGCCGCGTCATCGAGGCGCGGCTCAATGCCGCGCCGAACTCGCTCGACGAATTCACCTACCTGCTGGAGGCCGGCAGCGACCGCGTTGGTGCGCTGGACGTGCGGGAGGACACAAAGAGCCCCGCTCACAAGGGGGCCGGGGGGCTGATCGATCTGCCATACCTCTTGCAGGYGGCTGACGCGGTCGAGAGCGGCGAGCCCATTCCGGCGAACCTGTTGCCATACCTMGGCGGCGTGCCGTCGGCCGGCGGCGCGCGCCCGAAAGCTTCCGTGCGGGAGGCCGACAGCGTCCTGTGGCTGGCCAAGTTCCCGTCCAAGACCGACACGCTCAACATGGCAGTCCTCGAGGCCGGCGCCCTGGAGATCGCGCGGACCGCCGGGCTTTCCGTTCMGCCGGTGAAGATGATCGCGGTCGGGGGCAAGCCGGTGCTGATGATCCGTCKGTTCGACCGCTACTGGGCGCCGGCCGGGCAAGCGCTCTCGGCCATGGCGCGCGGCTACGACACCGAGCCCATGCCTGGTTATACCGAAGGCCGCATAGCGCAAGTCAGCGCCTTGACCCTGATGGGATGCCCGGAGATGGAGTCGATGGCCAAGGGCTACAAGGATCTGGCCCAGACGATTCGCGAGCAGGTCGTTGCGTCGTGCGTGAAAGCCGACAACGAGGAGCTGTTTGCCCGCATGGTGCTTAACATCTTCCTGACCAACGACGATGACCACCTGCGCAACCACGCGTTTGCCTACGACACGCAGCTGCAGGGCTGGCGCTTGAGCCCGCTGTATGACGTCGTGCCGCGGGCGTCCGTCTCCATGGAGCGCCGCCTGCACCTGAGCGTGGGCACGCAGGGGAAGCTTGCAACCCTCGACAATGCGATGAGCGAATTCTCTGCTTTCGTGGCGGACCGGCCTAAGGCGCTCGACGTGATTCGCCGGGTATGGAGTGCAGTGCGGGGCTGGAAGAACATTTATGAAGGCCTGGGAGCCACCCCGGATCTGATTCGCACGCTCGAGCAGGCCGTCCGAAGCCTCTCGGACATTGCGAGTCCGCCGCTGGAGAAGGACATCCGGCGCGGCGCGGAAGCCAAGGCAGCATAGAAAAACGGCGAGGAGATCCTTGCCGTTTCCCGACAGGGTTGGCAGTCACACGGGGCTGCAGGCCCATCGACCGCTAATCMCCAACAATCTCCTCCCCCTCAGACAGTGCCGCGAATTGTGGCGCTTCTTCGGCACGGCCCGCAGGACGCAACCACGACTCTTTCCGGACAATGGCGGTGTCGGATTAAATCACGATTACCCCAAGCTGTCCKATGCCGTCGACGCAGCCAAGCAAGCCGCCACTCCATTCTGGCTTCCGCTTGTGCAAACGCCTCAGCTTCCTCCGTGGTCGATTCTTCCCGCTCGAAAGACCGTTTGAACAATGCCAGCGAGTGTGTGGTGTTTCACCAGGACGAACCCCTGATGCTTCCCGGAGGACAGGAGCGTCGCAATTTAKAACAAGAGTCCGAATAGGCGCTTTAGCAGTTCTTCGAGGGGCATCATGGTCAGTGCCAGCGGTACAATTGGAATTAGGACAGCCGCCGCAAGTTGCACAATGGCATCCCTAGTGATAGGKGCGAGGCGCATGCCGCGTACCACCTCGAAACTATTGGCCAGATCGGCAAGCGACTGAATGTCGCCGCTACCCACCAAGGGTTCGTCGATTGGCGCGCCACCACGTAGCCATTTGGTATCAAACTCGCGCACATAGCGTTCTGCCAGAGCACCATACTCATTCAGGCCTATCCGCTTCGTCTGTGCAAGCTGAGGCGCAAATACCAGCAACGGGCCGAAAACCACACCCAGCAGAAAGACGACCATTACAACGATTTCCATCTTGAATTCCGGTAGCGCTGCTCGAAGGAAGAAAATGCGATTACCGAGATTTGCGGCAAGCATGACTCCATGCGCCGCGAGAAGCAGTGCGAAGGCATTGACGGTATTGGAAAGAAAGCCGAGTCCACCGACACGATCCGGATGAGTCGGAATCAGGCTCAGCTTAATGCGCGATACCTGCCAGAGAAAGCGCATCCAAATGAATAGCCTGAAATACCATCGAATTAGCAGGAACTGGAAAAGCGGCAAGCTCACGTAGCCATACCAGATGCCGGCCAGTGTGAGCGTCAAGCCGCCGCCAGTAGGCGATGCGTACCATGTGGCCGCTTGGAGGCCGGTATAATGACGCCAAATGATCAGGACGCCGACTCCATATACGAGGGCGACCAACAGCACCTCCGCTAGCACGGAATTGCGCAGTCGGAATGCCGCGTTAATGGCGCCATCAAATTGATCCGTAGCGGCTTCGGGGATCAAATTCCGCTCCGTGAACGCCTGGCCGATACCAAGTAGGCGCCGGTGCACCACCAGTTCCGCAGCGATTAGCAAGGGTACTGCAACAAGGAAACGGAGGTGAACTTCCATGTCCATCAGGAACGGCACCGTCGCACCTTTGCCCAACAAACTTCCTTCGAAGGCAGAGAGCAACAGAAGCGGCAACCACGCGAAGAGGGATAGGAAGACGATGCGTTGGCGCGCCAATAGCAATGCATCGTCGGACAAGTGTGTCCGACGCAGCAGTTGATAGAGCGGCCCTCCTAAGACCAGCGAAAAATTTTTCCGATCTCGCAGAATATCGTCACCGGAAGTGGCTGCGGGCTGCGTTCGCTTCAATCMAAAGCTTCGGCCGCTACTCATTTCGTTTCACCAGTCATTTCAACAACCCAGTCAGGCGGCGCAATACGGCTGCGCATACGCTTAGCCAACGCCACGATCTCGTAGCCGTTCGTCTGCGCAAGCGCACGCGCTGCGGAAACGCTTTCCGCATACGACGGCAGCAGGCAGGCCAGCAGGCACATGGCAGCAATGAGCAGCGCCGTCAGCGCGGCAATGGACGCCCAGCGGGCGGAATCCCCATTAGCCATTCTTGCCACCCTCAGCCCGACGACCATCGAGATTGCGGAGGTGGGACCGATCGCAAGCTGGCGGGACGCACCGAACAACGCGTAGAGCAGACCGCCGACGAGATAGCAGTAGATGCCGTAGTCGGCGAGTGTCACGCCGGCAATGGCATCGTGCGCCAGCCATTGCGGCTGATAGGTGGAAAACCACTGAACTGGAGGAAGTACCGCGCGCCACCGGCCCACGGAAGCGCCGCTGGTGACTTCGCCAGCAGTGCGGGGCGTTTCAGTCACGGCTCCTCCCTTCGTCAGAACCAAGAGACGGGGAGCCAGAACGGGCCGGCCACAGGCGTGCCGTCTTTACTACCCATTTGGACAATAGTGTAGGGCAGGGCGCGCTTCCGGAAAGGAGAATATTGATTCCAGAAATCGAGGCTGGGAACCATCCCCTCTTGCGTATTCGGGGCGAGCCGGCTTTGACACTACGCGAGGTGGGACATCCGTGGGCGGTTCATGAAATCGGCAGCAAAAATCATATTGGCATTTCCCGACACATGGGAAGAGCCTCCACCCCTCATCTCGCCATGGTCAGAGCGCGGGGATCGGTCGCGCATTAGGTGCCTACGTCGGCACGCGGCGTGTAAGTTGTAACTGAGTTCGTAGCAACAGGTCTGCCAAGCCATTGAAGTCCMGAAAAATCTTAGAACCCATGGAACCCTCACACAAAAGTCTCTCTGGAGCATGTTTTATCCTGCCAGGCTGACAAGAGTGGTACGAATATTGAGKACGCTTGGCTKCGTCGCATGGGGCCCGGGCATTTTGGAATTACGCCTCGCCACGATAACGTCGCACGCCATTGGCGTGCGGCACGTTATGTTGGAGTTTTCTTTTCGTCACACAGACGTGCGCCGCGCGGATCCCGAGTCGGGGATAAGCAGGCAGCAAGCTGTAAGACCCGAATGCCGCGTCGCGGGGGGGAATCGGCCGAGAGGCGGAAGTCCGCGGCCTGCGTMGCGCGCTTGCTTGCCAGATGGACATCAAGGATCTGGTCCGCCGGCCGGCAAAACGTGGACCGAACTTGCTCGTTGTCTGACGCAAATGTGACGCTATGATGGAAGCGCGGGGGTAAGAGTATCCCCCCGGATTTACGACCCGAGCATGGGAATCCCGCGGGTTAGTCAGTCGAGCGACTTTGCGACCGCACGGGCCGGATCATGCAACCTCACTTGGAGGCGCACGACATCATGCCGACTTCCCCGACCGTTGCACCCCCAAGTCGCATGCCCCTCCTGAAAGGGCTGCTGCCGGTCAATCGCGCGCAACTGCCGCACGACATCATCGCCGGCATCACACTGGCCGCCCTCGGGATCCCTGAAGTGATGGGGTACACCAAGATCTCGGGCACGCCGACCGTCACGGGCCTCTACACGATCTTGCTGCCGCTGGTGGTCTTTGCCCTTCTGGGGGCGTCGCGCCATCTGGTTGTTGCCGCCGATTCCGCAACCGCAGCCATCCTCGCCAGTTCCCTGGTTGCGGTGGCGACGCTTGGCAGTCCGGAATATGTCGGGCTGACGAGCGCCGTTGCACTCGCTGTTGCCGTCATGCTGGTTCTGGCGCGCATCCTTCGCCTGGGGTTCCTGGCCGACTTCCTGTCGCGCAGCGCACTGATCGGCTTCCTGACCGGTGTCGGCGTACAGGTCGCTGTTGGCGAGCTTGCCGGGCTGATCGGGCTGCCCAAACAGGGACATGGGCCGCTCATGCAGTTMGCCTCGGTTTTTCAGCGCATTGGCGAGGCCAGTTATGTCACGGCTGCCCTGTCGTTCCTTGTGCTGGCAGTGATCCTGGGATGCAAACGTTTGGCGCCACGTGTACCCGGTCCGCTGATTGCCGTGGTCGGCGCGATCGCCTGCAGTGCGGCATTCAATTTCGGGAAGCACGGCATCGAGCTGGTCGGCAAGGTGCCCAGCGGATTGCCATCGCTGTCGCTACCGCCGCTGCATCTCGCGCACCTGGAACAGGTACTGATAACCGCCGCCTCCTGCTTCATTGTCATCATCGCGCAGAGCGCCGCGACCGCACGGGCTTACGCCAACCGGTACAACGAGCGCGGCGACGACAACCAGGACATCGTTGGCCTTGCCGGCGCAAATGCAGTGGCCGCGCTGACCGGCACCTTCGTGGTCAACGGGAGCCCGACCAAGACGGAGATGATCGACGATGCAGGCGGTCGAACCCAGTTCGCCCACCTGACGACCGCCGTCATCGTGCTGCTGGTGCTGCTGTTCATGACCGGGCCGCTAAGCTTCCTGCCGGCTGCCGTCCTTTCGGCAATCGTGTTCATGATCGGCGTCAAGCTGATCGACGTGAAAGGCATGACCGAGCTTTACAACTTGCAGAAGGATGAGTTCGTGGTTGCCCTAATCACGACGGGCGTAGTGGTTTTTGTCGACGTCATGCACGGCATCCTTGCCGCCGTGYTGTTGTCCCTAATCGACCATACGCGTTATAGCTACCGCCTGCGCACCCGAGTGCTGACACCGCACCCGAACGGTCAGTGGACGGCAAATGAAGTGGCGCCAGACCTGTTCGCCTCACCGGGCATCGTCGCCTATCGCTTCGAGGCCGATCTGTTCTACGCGAACGCGGGCCGCTTCATGGAGGAGGTGCTGAGGCTGATCGATCAAACGGGCTCGAAGGTGAACTGGGTCATCATCGATGCCTCGGAAATCTTCAACGTCGACTATAGCGCCGGCAAGACGTTGCAGCAGCTTCGCCAGGAGCTGGAACGGCGCGGCATAGGTGTCGCCGCAGTCGCCATTMCCGAAGGCGTACTTGACGAACTCCAGCGCTATCGCACCCTTGGCGGMATCGCCGGGCGGCAGGAGGTCTTCGTGACCGTGGACGACGCCATCAAAGCCCTGCGTGATCGGCCTCCGCCTGCATCAGGGCCAGCGTCTGCCGGCACGCCGGGTTGACATACACGATCACGCGCCGTTCGAGTTMAAGTGAGCATGCCATGCCAAAGACTGCCGAGTTGCAACGAGATGGATCGTCGGCAGTGCACGCGGAGCCGCATGCCGCCCAAGTGCACAAGGATCTCTCTGAGCTGTTTGGTGGCCGCGGCACACGGGCATCGCGCATCGACGCGGGAAGGGCCGCACGTCGGCTTGCGCCGCGGGCCCAGCTTGCAACATGTACGCTGGCGGACMGCGATCCGATTGCGCTGCTCGAGGCTTCCAATGCAGGCAGGCTGCGAAACCTCATACCGATCCGCTATGGCCGCATGGTGGCCAGTCCATTCGCCTTCTATCGCGGGGCCGCGCCGCTGATGGCCTTCGACCTGGCCAGGTTGCCCAATTCGGGAATCATCGTGCAGCTAGGCGGTGACGCCCACCTGGCAAACTTCGGCTTGTTCGCCAGTCCCGAGCGCAGGATACTGTTCGGGCCGAATGATTTCGATGAAACGTTGCCCGGACCATTCGACTGGGATGTGCGCAGGCTGGCCGCATCCTTCGTCATCGCCGGACGCGAACGCGGCCTTGGCACGCGAGAGCAGCGCGCCATTGTGCGCCGGCTGTGTGCGACGTTCCGCGAGTGCATGACCACGTTCAGCGCGATGGACACGCTCGACGTCTGGTACTACCAGTTTGGTGCCGAGAACATGCTGGCCATTGCGGACACAGTCCAGGAGCGGAAAAAAGAGGAGGCAGTGATCAGCAAGGCCAGGCAGCAATCGTCGCGGCTCGTGCTGAGCCACACCGCGGCAGTTGTCAACGGCAAGCTGCGCATCAAGGAGGAGCCACCTCTGGTCTATCACTTTCCCGTAAAGAGCCAGAAGGAAGCGAAGMAGTTCGACGATACTGTCAGGCGCTTCTTTGCCGAGTATCGCCTGACTGTGACGGGTTCGGTACGCGCACTGTTTGATCGCTACGAGTTGGTCGACACGGCGGTGCGCGTCGTCGGCGTGGGCTMGGTTGGCACGCGTTGCTATGAGGCGCTTTTCATGGCGGATGGCCGGAGTCCACTCTTCCTGCAGGTCAAGGAGGCACGTGCATCGGTGCTGGAGAGATACCTGCCAGCGAGCAAGTTCCCCAACCACGGTGAGCGAGTCGTGAACGGGCAGCGCCTGCTGCAGTCGTCCAGCGACATCTTCCTCGGGTGGTCCAGGGTGCGCACAACGGGCAACGACTTCTACGTGCGTCAGTTGCGCGACATGAAGGGCGCTTTCGACTTTAATACCTTCAACGCGAAGGATCTCAGCGAGTATGCAGTGTCTTGCGGGCACGCGCTGGCCCATTCGATGGCTAAGGCCGGCGATCCCGCCACGATCCTTGGGTATGTGGGTAAGTCGGATGCTTTCGACGAAGCCATCCAGCAGTTTGCCATTGCCTACACCGAGCGCAATGAAATGGACTGGTCGGCCCTGAAGGCGGCGGTGAAGTCAGGGAGGGTGCAGGCGCTGCGCGAATGAATACTGGCAGTACCGCGTTCCCTTGTCTTATAGCCGGCTGCCGACCGTTTCGCCCCGCGCCCGACGCCAATCGTTCCTGCCGCCTACTTGGTCGACGCGGGCGGGGCGTCCTACCGAGCCGACCGATTACGCGCCGTTCATTCTTTCGCGAGTGCCGATGTCGCACGCGGCGCCTCGATAGTTTTACCGCTCGGCGCCGCTGCTCGTMTGCGCATCCTATGGTTGGTGGGACTAGTATTGGTATTCGACTTTGACTGGCGGCAATCTTTGCCCTTTATAGTGAGAGTCAATGAGGCTTGTAGCTGAACTTCTGGCMGCCAATGCTCGCCTCGTACATCAAGCCGCCCTTGGTCACTGTAAATGTCGCCATGCCCTTGTGATAGCCACCCGCAGTCTTGGCGTCTTTCTTGCCGGCGCTCGCACGCGCAGAAGTGCCCGTCGTGCTTGTCTGCGCGCCCGCTGCCGCTGTGATCGCAACCGCGGAGGCATCTGCGCCAAACTCAAAGTTACCGCCGGTAAATTCCTTGAGCGCCCGCTCATCTTCGAACACGATCATCTCGCTATAGGCTTCGCCGCMAAGCTGAAAGCCCACGGTCACCTGGGTCATCGAAGTGTCGCCGATATACTTTCCCTTTTCGTACACACGGCCCTTGCCATGGGCCCCTCCTATGCCGACAGCTCCCTTGCCAATCGTGGGAAATACGGCGTAGCCGTAAGCAGATTTTAGGAGCTCGCCACTTTCTCCCGCATTCCTGAACAGCTTGATCGTGTCCGTATACTCGTCCGCCCAGGCAGAGGAAATCGGTAACAGCAACGACAAGACTGTGAGAATCGATATCAGACGTTTAAGCATGATTTGTTMTCCATCATGGTTGAAATTTATCGTGTACAGCACCATCCACGTGGCTACGTCTTTTCAATTTTTCTGCCGCGACCAAGGCAGTTAGCGTCGACTCGTGAGCTTGTTGTAGTTAGATATCAGGATAGGCGAGATAGGGCTCAGGGAAAATCCTCCGATCGAGTAGTAGTGCAGTTCGCCCGGAAGCGGGTACCGCGCGCGCGCCACGCCTCGCTGGTCGCCAGCCTCAGGCTTCGCCGGCCCCACCATCTTCTTTGCAGCAGGACGGCCTGGTACTGCTCGGCGAAGTTGGCAAGGGTGAGCTGCCAATCACGCCGGCGGCTCTTAGCATCGCCGCAACCCAGCTTCGGAATTCCGGACAAGCAACCTTCGTTTCAATGATGTCGGAAGCTTGCTTAAAATGCTGATCCGGTCACGCGCGTCGTGCGCTCAGGTGCGGAGATGGCCGTGACCGTGCCGCGAACGGTCGCGAGCTATTGGTGGAATTCGACAGCACCCGGATTATCGCAGGGGGCCTGGGCCAGATTGCTCTGCGCTGAGGCTAGGAGAAGGGCAGCCTAGGGGACGCCTCGCCCTCACAAGTATGCCCCCACGAGGCGTCGCATCTTATGTGAAGGTCCGAGATCAKAGAATCACTGTAACCCGGCCACAAAAGGGGCCGCCGACATCGAGACGCATTGCCTATAACGGGGCCGGCCTCTACATACCTCATTCGTTGGCCTCCATTTGTCCTCCACGACGGTCGCTTCGCCTTGCTTTCCTAGCTCGACCCGGGACGACGCCCACAGCGCTAGCGACGCAACAAAGTCGTCCAGCTGATGCAGGTCATGGCTTTCGCTAGGTATTGCCATATAGGGGTCATCGTACTTTCCTTGCATTTTCTGGCGGTATGCACAGGAATGGGCTTATCTATCAAGCGTTTGCAAACACTCCGGCGGCACGTGATGCATTGCGCCGGAAAACCTTGCTACAGGCGGCTCTGCGGTCTGCTACCGCCATTTTTTTTTGGAAAGTACGATGACCCCGAGGAGGAGTTGCGCAAAGTTTGCGCCGAACAGGCTGCGTGGTCGTTGCCGGCTTGGCGCAGGGTGTCGAGAAGGGGCGCGCCAGTGCCTTTTCTCAACGCTCCAGAAAGAGCCGTAACTTGTCAGCGCGACTGGGATGCTTGAGCTTGCGCATCGCCTTGGCCTCAATCTGACGGATTCGCTCACGGGTCACGTCAAACTGCTTGCCGACCTCTTCAAGCGTGTGCTCAGAGGTAGTATCGAGTCCGAATCGCATCCGAAGGACCTTGGCCTCGCGCGGCGATAACTCGCCGAGTGCCCCATCGATCTCTGCGCGCAGGCTCGCCTGAATCGCGGCTTCAGCCGGTGAACTCGCAGAGACATCCTCAATCATGTCGCCGAGCGTAGCGTCGGCGTCGTCGCCCACAGGGGTCTCAAGCGAGACAGGCTGCCTCGCGAGCTTGAGGATATCTCGCACTTTCTGCTCGGACATCTCCATGCGTTCGGCGAGGACGGCGGGATGGACTTCCTGGCCAGTCTGTTGCAGGAATTCGCGCGAGATCCGGTTCAGCTTGTTGATCGTCTCGATCATGTGCACCGGCACCCGAATCGTCCGTGCCTGATCGGCAAGCGCGCGCGTGACAGCCTGCCGGACCCACCAAGTGGCATACGTCGAAAACTTCCAGCCGCGCCGGTATTCGAACTTGTCCACCGCCTTCATCAGGCCGATATTGCCTTCCTGGATCAGATCCAGAAACTGCATGCCGCGGTTCATGTATTTCTTGGCAATTGAAATGACGAGACGGAGATTCGCTTCGATCATCTCTCGCTTGGCCTGCCGCATTTTCAACTCGGCAGAACTCATCTGGCGGTTGATCTGCTTGAGCTGCTGGAGCGGCAGCAAGACCCTGKCCTCGATGTCGATGAGCTTCTGTTGGCAGGCCTGAATGGCCGGCAGATGTCGCTCGAGCGCCGCGCCAAACCGCTGCGAAGTCGCAGCCACGTGGCTGGTCCATTCAAGGTCTGTCTCGTGGCCCGGGAACGAATCGACAAACGCCTCGCGTGGCATGCCGCAACGTTCGACGGCGATCTCCAGGATGCTGCGCTCGACCGCACGAACCTCGGTAACCTGTTCATGCACACTGGCACACAGGCGGTCGATCGTTTTGGCCGTAAAGCGGATCGGCGCCAGTTCGCGCTGGATCTCCGAACGTACTTGCGCCACGGCTGCGGAACGGGCTTTTCCAGTAACGGGTGTTTCCGGCATCTGCTCGAACAGGGCACGCACGCGCGCGAATATCGCAAGACTGTCGATCGTCAGTTGTTCAAGACGGACTGCGTTCGCTTTGTCCGGATCCCCGGCATCCGTTTCAACGTCTTCATCGTCCGGGTCGTTGTCGGAGGTGTCCGCCTCCACTGGACCGTCATCGGATTCTGGCGTCATTTCGCCTTCGTCCGCGTGGTCGCTGATGCCGTCGACCAGTTCGTCGATACGCAGTTCGCCAGCGACGATGCGGTCCACATCGGCAAGAATCATTGACACGATCGACGGGCACGCGGCGATCGCCTGAATCATGTCCTGCAGGCCGCCTTCGATGCGTTTTGCGATCTCGATTTCGCCGGCGCGGGTCAGCAATTGATTTGCGCCCATTTCGCGCATGTAGAGCCGGACCGGATCAGTCGTGCGGCCGAATTCGGAATCGACAGTCGACAGCGCMGCTTCCGCTTCCTCAGCCGCCTGATCGTCGGATGCTGCCGCGCCAGGCGCGGCGTCGCTTAACAGGAGCGTCTCCGCGTCCGGCGCCTGCTCATACACGGCCACCCCCATGTCGCTGAACG
This sequence comes from Cupriavidus sp. 05T41, assembly GCF_056396525.1. Taxonomy (NCBI): domain Bacteria; kingdom Pseudomonadati; phylum Pseudomonadota; class Betaproteobacteria; order Burkholderiales; family Burkholderiaceae; genus Cupriavidus; species Cupriavidus sp. 05T41. Next base: position 6,916 of record NZ_JBFTLQ010000093.1, on the reverse strand, counting down.
TGCTGACGATCGTCTCCATCGCAGCGGTTTGCGTAAAGTTGTCAGGCAGGTGATCGTTGATGTCCGCGTGGGTGAGATAACCGCGCTCACGGCCAAGCGCGATCAGCGCTCGCATCTGGCGTTGACGCTCCTCATCCCGGTGCGTAGACACGATGTCCAGCGGTATTGCGACGGCCTGGGTCTTTCCTGCCGACCTGCGGCGGCTGGTCTTGGAGGTGATCTCGATCAAGCGGGATGCTGAGTCGGCGCGAACCGGATTTGCCAATCTATTCTCCTGGCCGGGTAGGCCGACGATCGTCGCGGACATGACGGCTGGGTCACGCCTGCGGGGTGCGAACGAAATCGTGGAATGACGCACGGACTGTCGAGGCCGGAATGCCTCCCGCAGGAATCCGGTGTGCGCAAAATGGGGGACCATGAATGATACTGGACCTCGTTGTGCGGMGCAACAGGCAATGGCCTTCAGTCTCGCCGTTACCAGTCATTGGTGACGCCACGCGGCAGATGATGGGCCGGCTCAGGCTCACGGTGGCGGCACGCGCGGCCAGCTACGCGCCGCGGTACACGCCGTAAAACGGGCGATGCCGTCTCTGGCCGTGGCCCGGGACGGCTGCTCTCAGAGGGGATGGATCGAGTTTCAGCGGCCTGATAGATCCGTCTGACGCAGTCACCTAATGTTGGGACTCAGAAGGACGAGCCGTCGGCATCAACGTCGTCAAGCACCTCGCGCACGGCATTTTCGATGACATCGAAGTAGCGCTCCGGTACGCGTGTCGCATATCGCTTGCGCTTTTTGTTCGCGATCGTGCCGCCGGCGTCCATGCAGATGATGATCAGCGTGGTCAGGTCGTTGCCCATCAAGTCCACCTGTTCGTTCACGCTACGCAATCTGGTCGTAGCGAGCGATGAACTCGGTTTCGTGCCGCAGTTCTACCTCCAGCGCCAGTTCCGCCATCTTGAAGCCAAAAGCGACGCACGGCGTGGCATCCCAGTACCGAAACATCGCGTCGTCGCTTTTGAAAGAGAAGCGGTAGTCTCCTTCGCCAATCCACTGCACGCCAACGAGATCCCGCGCCGGACGGGAATAGGACTGCAAGGCGGCCAGGTACTCGGCCTCGTGCCGCTTCATGGCTACGGAAACGGGAATTCGTAGCCAACAGCCATGACTTTTTGCACTCGCGTAGGAAAAGTTATAGAAGTGAAGTGTACGCGTGGATTTTGTGAATCGGTGTMGATGCCAAGGTAAAGACCACAAAGATATCTATTAGGCACTTGTAGCCGCTTAAATCTTGTCACGCGTCCTCGGGCGTTGCTGTGACAAGTCCGGCGTCGCATCGCCGCCCGGGAGTGATTCCCGCGCGCCTGAGGCTATGCGTAGGTTTGCGTAGCTTCAGGGAAGCGGTGCGTGCCCTGGGCAGGGCCGAGATAGACGAACCGCAGGTGGCCTTGAGTCGCGCCGCCTTGTTGGACGCGGCAGCAATCTTCGAGTCCCTGGCTTGATGACTGCTTATGGCCGGCAAGTGCCTGATCGACCCCGAGATCCGCCACGCCAGTGTCAGTCGGCAAGAGTTGCCCTTCGGCCTGGGGCAGCCTCTACGACTGCGTCTAATCTCAAGCGGTCATTCGAAGGGGAAAGTGGACCGCAGGCTCATGGGCGCCATGCACCGAAATCGCCACAGCCCAACGCGCGCTCCGCGTGAACTGCGTACCCCCGTCATGGACAACGCTGCGAACTTCGCAGGGGCGCACAAATCCGCATAAGGAGGTCGAGGCGTCGCTTGCGCGATTCATCGAAGGCTTTGACCAGCCCGACATCGTCCGGGCGTGCGCGTTACTGGGGCGTTAGTCCTGGTTGAGCCGCTCCGGGTCCGCCGCTTCAGAGACTGGTGCATATAACGGCGCGCCTAACACTTTCCAAACGCCGAGGTTGATACAACTCCTGCATACCAACCGGACAGGAGGCAACCATGGAAGGTGCTCAGAGTGAAACCGTCGCCACCGCGCTCAAGCCACATTTTCGATCGCGACAACTATGCGCAACTGGCGGAGATCAAGCGCAAGTACGACCCGGCAAACCTGTTCCGCGTGAATCAGAACATCAGGCCCGCCGGACGCAACACGCTTACGACATGGGGCGCGGGTAGCCGTTGCGCCCTGGTCCAGAAGTCCGGCGCGACGCCGCTGCCACGATGGGGTGGCAGCCCGTCCGCACCTGGCAATGGCTTGCACGGCAGAGGCGATCCCGTGCGGGCAGTGCCGTTCCGTAGCTGATCGCCTGCACGAGGAGGGCCGTCGCGGCAACGCCGCCGACCCCCCTGTTGGAGATAGCAATGCATAAGACTCTTGCCAAGACCCTGCTTGCCGCTGCCGCACTTGCCGCCGGGCTCAGCCAGACCGCCCACGCCGGTGCATATGCTGATGCGCTGATCGTTGCCGCGCCGGGACATACCGGCCAGCGCGACGCTTTTACCGATGGCGCGCACCGCCTGACCACCGAGGCCACMATGTTGCCCGTGGTCGCACAGCAGGGCCGGTCCGTGTGCGCGGTCCGTGGCTTTGATCCGTACCAGGACGGCATGCGCAAGCCTGATCCTTACACCGATGGCGGCCGCATCAGCTCGCGCGATGGCTTCACCGACGGYGCGCGCAGCGATGCACTCGCCAGCGGGGAGTGCCTGTCCTGAGCAGGGCACGGCAACGGGGCGATTTGTCCGGGCCGCTTCGTTGTTTAGGCGCGGGAACATGCGCCTGCCTCCGGCTCGTGGCAGATCAGCCAGTCGGCCCACTGCGGCCGTGGAACAACTCGCCCCTACGGCTCCCGGTGGAAAGGGCGAGTTGTCGTCGGGGCACTACGCAGGCGCACTTGGCCGTCAAGTTTCGCTGGCTGTCAGGCGCGTGCTGCGCCGCCTCGACCGCCCGCAACCGCCAACGATGCGATATGCATCGCTGGCCAATTGAGAGTCCGTCAGCTTGTCGGGGGCCGAAGTTCGAACGACCGAGGAATCGCGGGGGCAACGGCGTTTCATGGCCGGTCTCGGGCGGCTGACCACCGCCAGGCCGTGGCTATCTCTTGTTCACGCTGAAATGTCTGCCGCTTGTCGGTCCATTCGGACGTACGCCCGCTCGTGATCAGTMATTTGCCGCGGATAAGTCAATTGTTGCTTCATGGGCTATCCGGCGCAGATAGTCCGCCATCGCCGCAAACCGCCGTTGGGATTCACGCTCGAAGACCCATGCCGCCAGCGGGTCAAAGATGCGCAGGGATGGCCGCAATTTGATGCTGAACGTATAGATCAACTCTGACTGGCCTGCCGCAATATCCCGGTGGCGCATCGACGCCGCCCAGAACTCAATCAGCCCCGAGGGACGGACACTTGCCGCGGCGGCAATTTCCGGTGGGCGGTAGCTCACAAACTGCGTACGCATCGCKAGGCTACGCATCCAGCCGCGTCCAGTGTTGGCGGTAATCGCTCCGACATAAGGATATGTACCACCTCCCTCAACATGGGCCGATGAGAGCAGGGTATCCCAGAGAAGGCGCTTTTCGTGGTTGTGGAATACCTCGAAGGCGTCGACGGCTGAGCCGGGCATGGTCAGGATTAGGCGTCGTCTGGCCATCGTCATTGCTCCTCGACAGATGTGCTGATACCCCACTGCCGGAACAGCGGCTCGAATTCCGCCAGGTCGAGCAACCCCATGCAAGCGCGGGCGCCAAGAAAGGGCGGCGGCCCAGCAAGCATCTTGCGCGTGACCAGCAATGCCGACATGCAGGGCACCTCGGGCCCGTTCTTGTGTGGTGCGGTCAGGTGCCATATCGACTGCCCCGGTGTCCCATCCGGACGCACGCCGCTTACACTGACCCGCATGCCCCCGTTCTCGCTGCCGAACCGGTCCAGCAGCATCGTTGACATGCGGTCGAGCAGTCGCGCGCCGCGCGCAAGGGGAACGGCCAGACCGTGCCGGCGTAGCGCGCCTGCAAGCCAGAGCACCGCATGCTGGATCCGCAGTTCGAGTGCTGCATGAAACTCTACGGTCCGCACGGATGGGTAGCGCTGTGGAAATAGCGCGAGGTCAGGGACATCGCAAGCGGCGGCCAGGCGCGTACCCAGGCCGGGGAACATCATGGTGCGCAGATCCTGCCAGCCATATGCCTCCCGCCATGAACCGTCTTCCCACCTCGGGATAGGTGCGCCGGCATAGCTAAATACAGCCTTGAGCGTGGCTACGCCCCTGGGCGCCTGCTGGCCCGGTGCAATCGCCACGCTGATGCAATCCATCCGGGAGAAGCCTGCGGAAAGCTTGTCCACGACGKCGCTGGATAGCGCGGGAACGCTGCTTGCCCCGCTGACGGCGCAGATTCCGGCGCTGCGTGCTCGGATGTCCAGATGCTTTGCKAAGCCGGCTACGAAATCGCGGCCATCGGAAAGGTCTACGTAGTGTGCACCGAGCGCGCATGCGGCCTCAGCGACGCGGTAGTCTTGACCCTGGAATGGCCCGGCGCAATGGACGACCAACTCTGGTCGCAGCTTAGCAAAGTCCGTCCGGAAATTGGGCGAGAGGATATCTAGCGTGGCGGTGCGCACCCCCAGCGTGCATGGCGGCGTGCCCCTTGAACTCTCGCTGCGTCCCGTGGCGATGATCTCATGCTGGGCGTCCGCCGCGAGGCTCCGGCAGATTCGCGCCCCAAAATTGCCTGTGCCGCCAACTACCACGATCCTCATTTCTGCTCCCCTGTCTGCTTGATCCTTACCGCAAGCGCCGGGATGATCTTGGCGGTGCTGTTCATAGCCCCGCCAATGTGGGCTTGGTCACCATCAGGAAGTACACTGCAATCATCGAGCCGAAGGCCRGATATCCAAGCCATTCCCACAGCCGCGCGCAACGCCAGTAGCGCGGCGGCAATGTAGTCTGGCCGGCGGCCTGGGCTCGGGCAGCCATGTCGGCCATATGAAGCTGAAGCTTTACGACCGGCAGCCAGCAGACACCTGCGAGCAAGAACAGCACCACTGATCCGATCAGCCACGGTGTCTCCCACCCCCATCCAGCCGCCTGCGCAAGCCAGAGCCCGKACAACGGTTGAAAGACTGCGGCCGGCGCAGTGAACCAGAAATCGGCACGCACCACAAGCCGGGAAACCGCGGCAATTACCGGGACAGATCGCGTCCGGTTCGCGAAGAAGAAATAGAACGCGGTTCCGAATCCAGTGCCAGTCAGCACAACGGAAGAAATGATATGAAGAGCCTTGACGGCCAGATAGGCGTTCATGGCGCCGCTGCTTTCTTGTCAATGAGGCCGAGGATCCGAACTGACTGCTGTCAAGGGCATGCCGTCATCCGGTCTTTTTCATTCTGAAATTTCCACGTAGACAGAAATCACGGGCMAGCGAGCATTTCGCCCGTGCACCGTCCCTGCAGACTACTGTTTGAGGCGCCTCACCGTTCGGCTCACCTTCGCTCCAAGACCCAATGTMTTCATCAGCGTATCGGGCTTCATGCGCAGCATCTCGTCGGACCAAGTGGTGACCGTTTCAAGGAACGTCAGGGTGTTGCGGATGCGCTTTTGCACTTCCGGGTCTTCTTCGCTGAGTTCCGGGCTTGCAAGGCTATCCCGCAGCGTGGCCAGCGTTGGGTCGAGCTCGCGCTGGCGGCGGCCTTCCACGATCAGGCGGAAGAGTTCCCAGATATCGGTGGACGTTTCAAAGTGGTCGCKGCGGTCGCCCATGATGTGGACAACGCGCGCCAGCTTCCAAGACTGAAGTTCCTTCAGGCTGTTKCTGACGTTCKAGCGCGCAACGCCGAGCGTCTCGGCAATGTTATCTGCAGTGACCGGGCGACCAAGCAAGTAGAGCAAGGCGTGGATTTGCGCGACAGTCCGGTTCACGCCCCAACGGGTGCCCATTTCCCCCCAGTGCAGGATGAAGCGTTCGGAGACGGGTGTGAGTTCCATGGCTTGAAGCCTAGGTTCTTCAGTTATTTCTGTCAAGACAGAAATAACTGAAGAACGGTAGCTTAATCGCGAGTCTTGGCTGGCCCGCAAGGTGGCATGCAATTGCGGCTAGCGGCACAAATGGCCGATGACGCGAGGAGAGTGAATGGCATGTGAACGTCCGCCGCCCCTTTGCGCCGTACGGCCCCCGCCATCGACGGCCGCAGTCTGACGTAAAGCCGCCGTCCGGATGCATTCCATGTCTGGGCCAGGCCTGCGACCAAGATAAGCCCTTATGCTCTGCAGAGCATAAGGGCTTATCTTGGTCAGGGGCCGTGAGCAGGCGGTGGCAGACCTGCGCACCGAACTGGCGGCCGTGCAGGCGAGGGCGCAAGCCGCCGCCGTGGCCGGTGCCGAAGTGCGGGCACGCTTGCAGGCCGAGCGCGACGCGCTCGGCGAGCAACTGGCGCAGGCACAGCAGGCGCTCGGACAAGGGCAGGCGGCACAAGGAGCGCTGCAGGCCGAACTGGACGCGGCGCTGCGGCGCGCCGAGCGTGCCCAAGCCGAAGCCACCGCGTCGCGCCGCCTGGCGCCGGGCGCCGGTGGCGCGCACCAAGTTCAAGCCGGGGCCGGCCTGAAGAGAATAGGGGGGCGAGGATTTGTCCACTGCGCCACGGGATAAGCCTGTGGACAAGCCGCGCGGGGGCCGAGTGCCGACGGCGTCAACCGATTTGATTAAAATTTAAACAAAGAGGGCGAGCCACGCCTTCCCGGCGGCGCCGCGCCCGGATCGCTCGCCTCCMTAAATGGGGTGATCGTGCTTTCGCTGCAAAATGATACGCCGGGCGGCCACCAAAGCACCGGCCACGGGCCCCGGGCTCGCTTGCACAATTGCATTTGCGAGCTAATGCTTGTTCTCATGTCACCTGCGCGGAGCAACATCATGGACACACGAAGCGAACTGCAAGCCACTGTGGACGCTCTGGTTCAA
>NZ_JBFTLQ010000092.1:0-27400 GCF_056396525.1 Cupriavidus sp. 05T41 | reverse complement strand
CGCGCTCGCCCTTGTGGCCGGTGCGCGCGGGACGGTGGCGGTCCGGCAGGCGCGCGACGGCGCCGGCGGTGCGCGCCACCTCGTGCGCGCCGTGCGGCGTGCGCGCCTGCTGGTGCCAGCCCGCCGCGCCCAGCAGCAGGCCCAGGCTCCAGATGGCGCCGCGGTGCGTATTGACGCCGCMGGTGGCKCGCATCATCGCCGCCTCGGCCTCGCGGCCAAGCGCGCCCAGCTGCTCGCGCAGCGCCACGCCGGGCTGCGCGGCCTGCAGGCCGGCCGCGGCCATGGCCGCGAAGGCGGGATGCAGCGCCCGCGCGGAGCGGCACATCAGCGCGAGGCTCAGGTCGTCATGGGCGCCGTTGCCGCGGCTGTCCACCAGGCCGGGCTTGGGCGACAGCGCGGCCTCGTCGATCAGCGCGGCCACGGCGAGGTCGGCCAGCCGCACGGCGGCGGGAGAGAAGCCGGCATCGACGGGCAGCAGCAGCGCGGGGCTCGCCATCACCAGCTCCTGAAGCGTGCCGGCGGCTCGTACAGCCCGCCGGACCAGTCGACCAGGTCGGCCATGCTCTTGGCCGCCAGCAGCGAGCGTGTCGCCTGGCTGCGCTGCACGCCCAGGTCTTCGGGCAGCGCGATCAGGCCATCGCTGCGCATGCGTCGCGTGGTGCTGGTTTCGTGGCGCAGGCCGATGGGCGTGACGCCGGCCACCGCGGCCAGCATGGCGCGGCGTTCCTCGATCGAGCGTGCCTTGTAGAGATAGGCGATGCCTTCCTCGGTCAGCACGTGCGTGACGTCGTCGCCGTAGATCATCACCGGGGCGAGCGGCATGCCGCTGTCCTTCGCCACCTGCACCGCATCGAGCGATTCGACGAAGGTCGGCTTGCCGCCGGCCTGGAAGGTCTCCACCATCTGCACCACCAGCTTGCGGCCGCGCGCGAGCGGGTCGTCAGTCTCGATCAGGTCCAGCCACGCGGGCGTGGGATGGCGCCGGCCGCCCGGGTTGTGGCCCATGTTGGGAGCGCCGCCAAAGCCGGAGAGGCGCCCGCGCGTGACGGTGGACGAGTGGCCGTCGCCGTCGATCTGCAGCGTCGAGCCGATGAACAGGTCCACCGCATACTGGCCGGCCAGCTGGCAGAAGGCACGGTTGGAGCGCAGCGAACCGTCSGCGCCGGTGAAGAASACGTCSGGCCKGGCSGMCACGTAGTTCTCCATGCCSAGTTCGCTGCCGAAACTGTGCACGCTTTCGACCCAGCCGGATTCGATGGCGGGAATCAGCGACGGGTGCGGATTCAGCGTCCAGTACTTGCAGATCTTGCCCTTGAGGCCGAGCGACTCGCCATAGGTGGGCAGGATCAGTTCGATGGCGGCGGTATTGAAGCCGATGCCGTGGTTGAGCGACTGGACCTTGTGGCGCTCATACACGCCGCGGATCGCCATCATCGCCATCAGCACGTGCACCGGCTTGATCAGGCGCGGATCGCGCGTGAACAGCGGCTCGCAGAAGAAAGGCTTGTCGGCCTGCACCACGTAGTCGATCCATGAACCGGGTATGTCCACGCGCGGCAGGCCGGCGGGGTCGTCCACGATCTCGTTGACCTGGGCCACCACGATGCCGTCGCGGAAGGTGGCGGCTTCCACCAGCGCCGGCGTGTCCTCGGTGCTGGCGCCGGTGTAGAGGTTGCCGTCCCGGTCGGCCTTGAAGCCGGCGATCAGCACGAGGTTGGGCGTGAGGTCCACGTAGAGCCGCGCGTACAGCTCGATATAGGTGTGGATGGCGCCCACCTCGAGCTGGCCGTCCTCGAGGAACTGCGAGATGCGCAGGCTCTGCGCGCCGGCGAAGGCAAAGTCCAGCTTGTGCGCGATGCCGCGCTCGAACAGGTCGAGATGCTCCACCCGGCTTACGCTCGGGATGATCATGTGCAGCCCGTTTACCTTGGCCGGGTTCACTTCGGCCAGCGAGCGAGAGAGGAAATCGGCCTGCTTCTGGTTGTTGCCTTCGAGCACCACGCGGTCGCCCGGGGCGGTGATGGCTTCGAGAAAGGGGACGATATCGGCGGTCGGTACGACCTTGCCGCCGGCAAAGGCGGCACCGCGTGCGAGGCGCCGGTGCTTTTCGCTGCGGCGGGTGTCCCACTGGCGTTCGGTGGAGGGGTTCGGCATTGCGTCTCCGGTGTGCTTGATGCGGTGGATGAGACCAAGATACGCAGCGCGCGCACCGTAAGCAATGACGCTGCGCGCGGCATCGTTACTCCAGGTGTAAGTGTTGACTGGCAGACATGCACGGCTGGCGCGCCCTGCGCCGGGAGGACGGCACGCCACTGCGCGCTCGCGCTGCGCCGGCCTGCCTGCGGCCGGTTCACGGCCGATTCGTGGCCGGCCCGTGGCCCGCGCGCGCTCTGCGGCGTGACAACGCAAGCGCGGGTGGCCCGCCGTTAATCTGAAGCTAACGATTCACACGCGGCCTTGATTGATGCGCCGCGTCAGCTTGCCTAGATTGATTCCATACCGGGCCATMCACGGGTGCAGGGCATGCACCCGGCCACCGGCACACCAGCCGTCCCCGCCGCGGGGCGACCGGCAAACTGACAAACGGCCTGCGTGCGGATATGCCGACAGGCCATCAGGAGACAACACCATGATCATCTACGGAACCGCCTTGCTGGCGGTCTGCCATCTCGTCGGCCTCTACCTGGGCGAATTGCTGGGCATCGCGATCGGCGTGAAGGCCAATGTCGGCGGCGTGGGCATCGCCATGCTGCTGCTGATCTCGATACGGCTCTACCTGCACGGGCGCGGCCTGCTGCCCAAGGAGACCGAGGCCGGCGTGGGCTTCTGGGGGGCGATGTATATCCCGGTGGTCGTGGCGATGGCGGCCCAGCAGAACGTGGTCGCCGCCCTGCGCGGGGGACCCGTGGCGCTGATCGCGGCATTCGGCGCGGTGCTGGTGTCGGCCTGCTGCATCGCCGTGCTGAGCCGCACCGGGGACCACGCGCCGCTACCGCCCGTGCAGTCGCCCGACGCAACCCCCAGCCCCGCAGCGCACTAAGGAGTAGACCATCATGCCGCACTCTTTTTCCCATCTGCTCCAGAACGTCCTGCTGCAAAACGGCCTGGTCACGGCCTTCGCCGCGGTCGGCATCATCATGTGGCTGTCTTCGCGGCTGTCGCGCTGGCTGACCTTCGGGCGCATCCATGGCTCGGCCATCGCCATCGTGATCGGCCTGGTGCTCGCCTACTACGGCGGCATCGTGACCGGCAAGGAGAAGGGCCTGGCCGATATCACGCTGTTTTCCGGCATCGGCCTGATGGGCGGCGCCATGCTGCGCGATTTCGCCATCGTCGCCACCGCCTTCGAAGTGCAGGTGACGGAAGCCCGCAAGGCAGGGCTGGTGGGCGCGGTCTCGCTGCTGCTGGGCACCATCCTGCCGTTTATCGTGGGTGCCGCCGTGGCGCGCGCCTTCGGCTACAGCGACGCGGTCAGCATGACCACCATCGGCGCCGGCGCGGTGACCTACATCGTGGGTCCGGTCACCGGCGCGGCGCTCGGCGCCAGTTCCGACGTGATCGCGCTGAGCATCGCCACCGGGCTGATCAAGGCGATCATCGTGATGGTGGGCACGCCCATGGCGGCAGGCTTCCTGGGCTTGAACAATCCGCGCGCTGCCATGGTGTTCGGCGGGCTGGCGGGTACCGTCAGCGGTGTCTCGGCCGGCCTTGCCGCGACCGACCGCCGCCTGGTGCCCTATGGTGCGCTGGTGGCCACTTTCCATACCGGGCTGGGCTGCCTGCTGGGGCCGTCGCTGCTGTTCCTGGCGACCAAGGCGCTGGTGGGGTAGGTGGCGGCGGCCCGCCGCCCGCGTCATCTCCGGCGGGGGCGCCGGGATGAGGCGGGCGGTGTCGCTTGTGCGGGCCGGCAGGCTATGGCCGCACGATCAGCTGATGGTGTGCGCTCATTCTTGTCCGGCGATGCCGCGCAGCAGCGCGGGTATCGGCTTCAGCGGGCCCAGCAGGGAAGGGTCGATGCCGTACTGGCGATCGATGGTTGCGGACACATCCTGATAGTCGATGTGCGTGGCGTGCTGTTCGTCTTCCCAGATCACTGCCCTGAGCGGAAGCTCGAGCGCCGCGTGCGGGTTTGCCGCCATGACCGGCGTGCCCGCCTTGGGGTTGCCGAACAACAGCAGGCGGGTGGGCCGCAAGGTCATCCCGGCGCCCGCCGCCGCCGCGCTCTGGTCGATGTCGGCAAACAGGGTCACGCCGCGTGCCGCCAGCGTGTCCTTGAAGCGCGCTATCGTGGTCTGGAAATCGTAGCGGCTTTGCAGGGTGAGTACCGCGGCCGGATGGCCTGCGGACGGTTCGGCGTGAGCGGTCATGGCAGATGTCATCCAGAAAGCGGTCAGAAGGGTCGTGCGCAGGGCGCGCGCCACGGCGCCTGCATTTCGTCGGTCTGGCATTCGGTCACTCCGGGCCTATCGATGGCTGGAGTCTAGGGCTGCCCGCCAGCGGTGTTGATGCCTGGCAGGCTCGATAACATGCCCGTTCGTCTCAAGTTGGCGGCCCGTGCCGGCGCAGACCAGGAAGTCGGGCCAGGGCAGCCTTGCCCTGGCCGCCGGGCGGGGCCGTCCAGGCGGGCCCGCCCGGCGGCGTCATGCMTCCCGGCGCATCGCCAGGCGGCACACCGCCGCCAGCGCCAGCAGGTTCGGATCGCGCTMGCGGCGGCGCAGGAAGCTCAGGCCGATGGTCTGGCGCAAGCGGTACTGCGAGGACAGCGGGATCAGCACTACCTTGTGCGGCAGCACGTCGCGCACGCGCCCCGGCAACAGGGCGTAGCCCACGCCGCCGCTGACCAGGTTCATCAGCGAGAAGATATCGCCCACCTTCATCACTACGTTGGGCGTGAAGTCGGCGATGCGGAAGGCCTCCAGGAAGCCCTGGAACGTGACGAAGCCTTCGCTGAGCGAGACGAAGGATTCGTCGCGGCAGGCGCGCAGGTCGATCGACGCCTGCCGCGCGTAGGCCGAATCGGCCGGCGCCGCGAAGTAGATCTCGTCCTCGAACAAGGGGATGGATTCGATATCCGGATCGGGCTCGGGCATGGCCATCAGCGCGGCGTCGATGCCACCCTGCTTGAGCTTGAACAGCAGGTCGGCGTTGGAGCCCAGCACCAGCTCGGCCTGCAGCGCGGGCCGCCGCACCTTGATGCCGATCACCACCTCCGGCACGGTACGGATCGTCAGCGAATAGAGCGAGCCGATCTTGAGGTGATCTGCCGAATACCCGGCGGCCTCGCGCGTGGAGCGGATGCCGTCTGACATGGTCTTGATCACCTCGGTGGCCACCTCGGCCAGCACGTGCGCGGCCTCGGTGGGCAGCAGGTTGCGGCCCTCGTGGCGGAACAGCGCGCAGCACATGCCCTCCTCGAGCGAGTGCAGCGCACGGTGCACGCTGACGGTGCTCACGTCCAGCGCCTCGGCGGCCTTGGCCAGGTTGCCGGCCTCCATGTAGGCGAGCAGGACTTCGAGCTTGCGGAAGGTGATTTCTTCGTTGATGCGGTTTCGCATAGGGAGGCGGCCTTGCTGCGTGCGGTGGCGACGAACGGACCATGATAACCAGATTCGCGCCGGGCCACGCCAGCCGGCGGCGGATCGCTCGCGCGCCTGCCGTCCGGCCGGGGCAGGGCGTCGCCGTCGTCGGGCGCGTGCAGCAGGGCCGGCGTGCCGGTGGTGCCGCCGGGCCGTTCCCGCTTCAGCGCGGCGTCATGCGTACTGCGCCGTCGAGACGGATGGTTTCGCCGTTGAGCATGGCGTTCTCGAGGATGTGCAAATGGTGTGTCCGATGCCGGAGGGCGGGGCGTCAGGACGCCTGGCGCCCCGCCAGGCCGCTCAGTTGCCTGTGAACACCGGCGTGCGCTTCTCCAGGAACGCGGCCACCGCCTCCTTGTGATCCGCGGTCTGGTGGGACAGCGCCTGGAATCCCGCCGACAGTTCCAGCAAGGTATCCAGCCGCGTGTGCATTGCCTCGCGCATCAGGCGCTTGGCCAGCCGCACCGCGTGCGGCGGGTTGGCGGCAATGCGCCCGGCCAGTTCGTTGGCGGCCGGCAGCAGCTGCTCCGCGGGCACCACGCGCGAGACCAGGTTCCATTCCAGGGCCTGGCGGGCGTCGATGGCCTGGCCGGTGAAGGTGAGTTCGGCCGCGCGCGACAGGCCGATGATGCGCGGCAGCAGCCAGGCGCMGCCGTCGCCKGGGATGATGCCGAGCTTGACGAAGCTCTCGGCGAACCGGGCCTGCTCGGAGGCGATGCGCAGATCGCACATGCAGGCCAGGTCCAGGCCCGCGCCCATGGCCGCGCCGTTGACGGCGGCGATCACCGGCACCTCCAGGTTGAACAGCGCCAGCGGCAGGCGCTGGATGCCGCAGCGGTAGTCCTGGCGGATCTCCATGCCGGGCACCTGGCCCGAGGCCTGGCGTTCCATGTCGCGGATATTGCCGCCCGACGAAAACGCGGTGCCGGCCCCGGTAATGATCACGGCACGCACGCTGCCGTCACGGTGGATGCGCTCGATGGCCGCCAGGAAGTCGTCCACGGCGGTGTTGCCGGTKAGCGGGTTGCGACGCTCTGGATCGTTCATGGTCAGCGTCACGATATGGCCCTGTTGCTCGTAGCGCAGGAAGCTGGTCATGCGGGTCTCCTTGTTCTTTTTTCTGTGTTGCCTCGATGCGGCGGCGCCGCTCACGCGTTCGATGGCCGGCTCTATTACAAAAGGCTAAGGGCGCGCGTCAACACGTGTCCAATATTAAATTTGACGATAGCGATATGCCGTGAATATCGGATCGGGTGCAATGACGGCAATGCGGCGCATGCCTTGAGACCAGCACACCAGTGGGTGCGTCCGGAATAATTCGCAGCATGATAGTTTGCAACCTAACTATTTGCCTGCTATTATTCGCCCATGCCTGCTATCGACGCCCTCCGTTTCGCTTTCACCGGCCAGCTCATGCTGGCCGGCCGCCAATGGCGCCAGATCTCCCAGGGCGCGGTGACCACATATGGCATATCCGCCGCGGCCGCCGGGCCCTTGTTGTTTATCCGCCGCCTGGGCGGTGGCGTGCGCCAGGTCACGCTGGCCGACTACGTGGGGCTGGAAGGCGCGTCGCTGGTACGGCTGGTCGACCAGCTTTCCGCCGCGGGCCTGGTGCGCCGCGAGGTGGACGCCAGCGACCGCCGCGCCAACGCGCTGTGGCTGACCGACGCCGGCGAGGAACTCGCCGCGAAGATCGAGGTGGACCTCAAGCAGGTACGCGCCGAGGTGTTCACGGGCATCAGCGAGCGGGATTTCGAAGGCGCGCAGCGTGTCCTGGACGCACTGGCGCGCGCTGCCGCAGCGACCTCGTCGACCTCGTCGACCTCGTCGGCTACTTCGGGCGCCTCCGGCAACACGGGGTCCTGAAGGCAATGATCAGCTGGCCAACCGGAAGAGACTGGATCTTTTCCTTCAAAGCATTTGCCGCTGCCATGCTGGCATTGTTTCTCGCGCTATACCTGGGCCTGCCGCGCCCGTACTGGGCCATGGGCTCGGTCTATATCGTGGCGCATCCGCTCACCGGCGCCACGCGCTCCAAGGCGCTTTACCGCGTGCTGGGCACGCTGCTCGGCGCGGCGGCCTCCATCGCGATGGTGCCGCCCCTGGTGAACGCGCCGGCGCTGCTGATGGCGGCGGTGGCGCTGTGGACCGGCGTGCTGCTCTATATCGCACTGCTGCATCGCACGCCGCGCAGCTATGTGTTCATGCTGGCGGCCTATACCTTGCCGCTGGTGGCCTTGCCCGCGGTGAACGACCCGGGCGGCGTCTTCGATCTCGCGGTGGCGCGCGCCGAGGAAATCTGCCTGGGCATCCTGTGCGCGAGCGTGGTCGGCTCGACCATCTTCCCGGCCAAGGTGTCCACCGTGCTGGGCGAGAAGACGGCCCAGTGGCTGAACGATGCCGCGCTGTGGGCGACCGACATGCTGTGCGCGGACGCTGCCGACAAGGTTTCGCGCCATCACAKCCGGCACCGGCTGGCAGCGGACATCCTGGCGCTGGACCAGTTGATCAGCCAGCTTTCCTACGACACCGAGACCGCCGAGCGCGTGAAGCACGCGCAGGAACTGCGCGGCCGCATGACCATGCTGCTGCCGGTGCTGTCGTCGCTGGCGGCGGTGGTGGAAGCCTTGCACCAGTATCCGGCCGGCGTGCCGGAGCGGCTGTCGCGGAACATGGCGCGGGTATCGAAGTGGATCGAAGGCGGCGCGCGGGCGCCGCTGCCCGCGCTGGAGTTGCCGCAGGCCGCGCCGATGGAAGACGCGCAGGCCAGCCTCGCGCCCGGCCAGGCGGAGCCCGACTGGCACGATGCGCTGGCCGCCACCGCCGAAGGGCGCCTGCGCGAGCTCATGGAGCTGTGGCAGGACTGCGTCGCGCTGCAGGGCCGCGTCGGCGGCACGGCTCCCGATGCGGGGTGGACGCCGGCATTCCGGCGCTGGGAGGTCGGTGCCGCGCGCCACTACGACCACGGCATGCTGCTGTTTTCCACGGTGACCGTGGCCCTCGCCATTTTCTGCATGGGCATGATCTGGATCCTGACGGGCTGGGCGGACGGCGCGGGCGCCGTGGCACTGGGCGCGATCTCGTGCTGCTTCTTCGCCGCGCTGGATGAACCCGCGCCGCAGATCCGCTCCTTCTTCACCTGGAACGTGGTGTGCCTGGCGATCGCCACCGTCTACCTGTTCGTCGTGCTGCCCAACGCGCACGACTTCGAGATGCTGGTGATGATGTTCTCCGCGCCCTACCTGGTGATCGGCGTGCTGATGGCGCAGCCGCGGCTGGCCCTGATCGGCATGCCGCTGGCGGTKATCACGGCCAACGATATCGGCATCCAGGGCGCGTACAGCGCGGACTTCCAGGCCTTTTTCAACGGCAACGTGGCCGGCATCGCAGGCATCCTGTTCGCACTGGTGTGGACCCTGGTGATGCGGCCGTTCGGCACCAAGGTGGCGGCGCGCCGGCTGGTTCGCGCCAGCTKGGACGATATCGCGCGCAACGCCACCGGGCGCGAACCGGGCGAGCACGCCCAGTTGCGCGCCCGCATGCTGGACCGCCTGGCGCAACTGGTGCCGCGGCTGGCCGCCAGCGAAGACGAGATGTCCAGCGATGGCTTCTCCGAAGTGCGGGTGGAACTGAGCACGCTGGCACTGCAGCGCGAGATGCCGGGCCTCGCGCCCGAGCACCAGCATGCCGTGGGGCGCGTGCTGCAAGGCGTGGCCAGCTACTACCAGGCGCGTCTCGATGCCCGTGCCAACACGCCGCCGCAGGTGCTGCGCGAGCGCATGGCCAAGGCGATCCGGGCCGTCGCCACGCGTGCCGACCAGGCTTCGCGCGAGGCCTTCGCCGCCCTGGTCGAGATGCATGTGGCCCTGTTCGCGGCGGCGCCGCTTGCCGCGCCGCCGGCCGTCGCGCCGGCAGGCATCCCGGCGGGCGAAGCGGACAAGGGTCAACAATAGTCATGGAAGCGAACAATGGTTACCAAGCAGGAGGCGAACGGCAATGAGCGGTGAGATCGACCTCTACGGCGTGTTTGTCCCGAGCCTGCTGGCGTGGATGCTGGTGGCTTTCCTGATCACCGCCTGCGTGCGCGCCGTGCTGTCGCGCGTGGGCTTTTACCGGCTGGTCTGGCACCGGTCGCTGTTMAATCTGGCGTTCTATGTGATCGTCCTGGGTGGCGTCGTCTACCTGGCGTATCGGCTGCAGTCATGAAACTGAATCTTCGTTCGCTCGGACCTATCGTCCTTACCCTCGTCGTCACCGCGGTCGCGGTGGTCGTCGTCAAGCACCTGTGGGATTACTACACGATCGCGCCATGGACGCGCGACGGCCACGTGCGCGCCGACGTGGTGCAGATCGCGCCCGACGTATCGGGCCTGGTGACCAAGGTCATGGTCAAGGACAACCAGCTCGTCAAGCGCGGCCAGCCCCTGTTCGAGATCGACCGCGACCGCTTCGCGCTGGCATTGCAGCAGGCGCAGGCCACGGCCGCCGCGCACAGCGCCACGCTGGCGCAGGCGCGCCGCGAGGCACGGCGCAGCCAGACCCTGTCCGAGGTGGTGTCCAAGGAAGTGGTGGAAGAAGGGCTGGCCAAGGTGCAGGCCGGCGAGGCCGCGCTGGCGCAGGCGCAGGCCGCGGTCAGCCTGGCCAGGCTCAACCTCGAGCGCACCGTGGTGCTCAGCCCGGTGGACGGCTACCTCAACGACCGCCTGCCGCGCCTGGGGGACTATGTGAATACCGGCCGCCCGGTGCTGTCGCTGGTCGATTCGAACTCCTTCCACGTGGAAGGCTATTTCGAGGAAACCAAGCTGCACGGCATCCATATCGGCAATCCGGTCGACATCCGCATCATGGGTGAATCGCGCGTGCTGCACGGCCACGTGCAGAGCATTGCCGCGGGTATCGAAGACCGCGACCGCACCAACGGCGCCAACCTGCTGCCCAACGTGAACCCGACCTTCAACTGGGTCCGCCTGGCACAGCGCATTCCGGTGCGCATCGTGCTGGACGAGCCGCCGCCCGATTTGCGGCTGGTGGCAGGCCGTACCGCCACCGTGTCGGTGCGCGAACCGGGCCGGCAGGCCAGGGTGCAGGATGATGGCAAGGCCACGCCGGTGAAGGCGGCGGCCAGCCAGGGAGCAGCGCAGTGAACACCTTGCGCCTGGCCCTGCTGCCCGCCCTGGTGCCGCTGCTGTTCGCGTGCACCACCGTCGGCCCCGATTACCGCGTGCCGGACAATGCCGCGCTCAAGGCGCCGGCGGCCAACGGCAAGCTGATCGGTTCGGAAAACGCGGCCGTCTCCGTCGGCGAAGTGCCGGACGGCTGGTGGCGCCTGTACGACGATCCCAGACTCGATGCGCTGGTGCAGCAGGCGCTGGTCGCCAACACCGACCTGCGCGTGGCGGCTGCCAACCTCAAGCGCGCCATCGCGGTCTATCACGAAGTGGAAGCCGAGAACCTGCCGGAAGCCAGGTTGTCGGCCAGCGCCGAGCGCGGGCAGATCGCCGGCGAGCCGCTGCTCAAGKAAGAAAAGATCCCGGTGATGAACTTCGGCGATGTCGGCTTCAGGGTGTCCTACCTGATCGACTTCTTTGGCAAGCTGGCGCGCGCCGACGAAGCCGCGCTGGCCGGCGCGCAGGCCAGCGGCGCGGCGCTCGACCAGGCCCGCGTTGGCGTGGTGGCCGAGACCGTGCGTGCCTACGTGCAGGGCTGCGCCGCCACGCACGAACTCGCCGTGGCCGAGCATCAGCTGGACCTGCAAAACCGCGGCGTGGAACTGGCGCGCAAGCTGGTCGATGCCKGTCGCGGCCAGCCGGTCGATCTGCTGCGCGCCCAGGGCCAGGCCGACTTGCTGCGCGCCGMCTTGCCGCGCTTCAAGGCCGAGCAGGACGGCGCGGCCTACCGCCTTGCGGTGATGCTGGGCAAGCCGCCCACCGAAGCGTCGAAGGCGGAGTACGCCTGCCATGAAGAGCCGCACCTGAGCCAGCCGCTGCCGGTGGGTGATGGCGCCGCGCTGCTCAAGCGCCGGCCCGACGTGCGCCAGGCCGAGCGCGAGCTGGCCTCGGCCACCGCTAAGATCGGCGTGGCCACGGCGGATCTCTATCCGTCCATCCGTATCGGCGCGTCGGCCGGCTTTACCGGCATCCTGGACCATCTCGGCCAGGCACCCACCGCGCACTGGGGCTACGGCCCGCTGATCACCTGGAACATCCCGACCAGCGGCACGCGCGCGCGCATCCACGGCACCGAGGCCGGCGCCGAGGCGGCGCTGGCGCATTTCGACGGCGTGGTGCTCAAGGCGTTGCGCGAGACCCAKACCGCGCTGAGCAGCTATACGCGCGAACTGGAGCGCGCCGCCGCATTGCGCGATGCGCGCGACAAAGCCAGCGAGGTGGCGCGGCAGAACCGCCAGCTTTACCAGGCCGGCCGTTCGCCGTACCTGAACACCCTCGATGCCGACCGCACGCTGGCCAGCACCGATGCCGCGCTGGCGGCGGCGGAAAGCCAGGTCGCGCTGGACCAGATCAACCTGTTCCTGGCGCTCGGCGGTGGCTGGCAGGACGCGCCGAAGGTCGAAACGCATACAATGAGCGAGCACTGAGCCGCTTGCCGTGCATCGCGTATCGCACATCGCACATCGCGTATCGCATGCAGGCCGGCCAGTCTCCAATGGTTACGACGTAGAACACTGCAATGACTTCTTTCCCGCACTCCATCTCGCATTCTTTCCCGCTTTCCTCCTCTTCGCTGCGCAAGACCCTGGCCATCGCGGCCGCTGCGCTCGGCATCGCCGCATCGGGCGCCGCAGTGGCACAGGAACAGACCCTGCGCGTGGGCACCGTGAGCGGTCCGGACGCCCAGGTCTGGCAAGTGGTGCAGAAGGCGGCAAAGCGCGAAGGCCTCAATATCAAGGTCGTGGAATTCAACGACTATGTGCAGCCCAACGCCGCGCTCGACGCTGGCGACCTGGACGCCAACAGCTTCCAGCACCAGCCCTATCTGGACAGCCAGGTCAAGCAGCGCGGCTACAAGATGGTCAGCGTGGGCTACACCTATATCTCGCCGCTCGGCATCTACTCGCAGAAGCTGAAGTCACCCAAGGACCTGCCGCAGGGCGCGAAGATCGCCGTGCCCAACGATCCCTCCAATGAGAATCGCGCACTCTTGCTGCTGGCGGCCCAGGGCGTGATCAAGCTCAAGGCCGGCGCGGGCGCGAACGGCGTCAATGCCACGCCGCTCGATGTGAGCGACAACCCGAAGAAGGTGAAGATCGTCGAACTCGACGCGGCGCAGCTCGCGCGCGCGCTGCCCGACGTGGCGGCGGCGGTGATCAACACCAACTACGCGCTGGCCGCAGGCCTGCAGCCGCTGCGCAATGCCATCGCGCTGGAAGACATCCACAGCCCGTACGCCAACATCATCGTCGTGCGCACGCAGGACAAGGACAAGCCCTGGGTCAAGAAGCTGGTGGCGGCCTACCAGTCGGAAGAAGTACGGCAGTTCATGAAGAACGAGTTCAAGGGCGCCATGGTGCCGTCGTTCTGAAGCTGCAGGATGGATGGGCTGCCCTGCAACGGGGCGGCCCCGGACGGGCTATCCGCTAGCCCTGGCGCGGCCGGCACCGCTGGTGCCGATCACGGCCGCCCGTCGCATCTAGCGCGCGTAGGTGTACACGGCCGCGCGCGACACACCGATATGCGCGGCGACGGTCTMCATCGCGCGGCGGATATCCAGCATTCCCGCTTCCTTCAGTTCGCGCAGCAGGCTGCGCCGCTCCTCGGTCTTCAGCGCGCGCGGCGTGGTCGACAGCCGCGCGGCGAATTCGTCGATGCGGGCGCGGATCGCGTGGGCGCCGCCGGCATCGAGCGATTCCACGGCAGCGCTGTCGGTGTCGACCGCGCCGAACTGGCCAAGCATGCTCTGCAGGCTGCGGAACAAGGTCATGTCCACGTTGAGGCACAGCGCCGCCACATAGCGGCCCTCGGAATCCTTGATGCCGATGGAGGTGCTCTTGGCTTGCC
This sequence comes from Cupriavidus sp. 05T41, assembly GCF_056396525.1. Classification (NCBI taxonomy): domain Bacteria; kingdom Pseudomonadati; phylum Pseudomonadota; class Betaproteobacteria; order Burkholderiales; family Burkholderiaceae; genus Cupriavidus; species Cupriavidus sp. 05T41. The sequence continues at coordinate 13,809 of NZ_JBFTLQ010000092.1, read as the reverse complement.
GGCCGTCGGGAAACTGGTTGGGGTAGTTGGCGATGACCTGCGGGAATTCCGGATCGGCGATGCGCGCCAGGCCGAGATCGGTGACGGGATCGCCCACCACGCGCCGCGACAGGCTGTTGTGGATGGCGAGGATGGCGTGCTCGGGGTCGCCCAGGTCATGCACCACGACTTCGCAGAACGGCGCGAAGGTGGCGCTCAGGCCTTCGGCGATTTTCTTGGTCTGCTCCAGCAGGATCTGCTGTTCCGGCGTGCGGCGTGGCGTGCGTTTTTTCTTCATCTGGACAGAATATCCAGCTCTGTATGAGGCGTCAACGTGGTGGCGCCCTGGCGCCGGAGCGGCCCATGCACGGTAAAGTCGCCGCCACATGGCGGGCTCGCCGCTCCGGGATGATTGACAAATAGTATTCATGTAGACAAAATATCCAGACCATCCGGTGCTGGATATCCGTGCCCTTTCGCTCGTTGCTTTGTTGGCCCGACCCGCGCGGCTCTTGCGGCCCTTGCAGCCTTCGCGAAACCGCACCGTGTTCCGAACCCGGCTCTCCGCCCACTCCATCGCTACCTCCGACCATGACCGATTCCCTGCCGATCACCTTCGACGATATCGCCGCGGCGCATGCGCGCGTGGCCCCGGCGGCGCACCGCACGCCGGTACTGACCTCCAGCACGGCCAACGCCGCCACCGGCGCGGAGCTGTTCTTCAAGTGCGAGAATTTTCAGCGCATCGGCGCCTTCAAGTTCCGCGGCGCCTACAACGCCATTTCCCGCTTCACGCCGGAGCAGAAGGCGGGTGGCGTGATCGCGTTCTCGTCGGGCAATCATGCGCAGGCGATCGCGCTCGCGGCGAAGCTGCTGGGCGTGGCCGCGGTGATCGTGATGCCCGAGGATGCTCCCGCGCTGAAGATCGAAGCCACGCGCGGCTATGGCGCCGAGATCGTGATGTACGACCGCTACAAGGAAGACCGCGAGGCACTGAGCCTGCGCATCGCCACCGAGCGCGGCATGACGCTCATCCCGCCGTACGACCACGTCGACGTGATGGCGGGGCAGGGCACGCTGGCCAAGGAACTGTTCGAGGAAACCGGCCCGCTCGACATGCTGGTGGTGTGCCTGGGCGGTGGCGGCTTGTTGTMGGGCTGCGCGGTGGCGGCGCATGCGATGTCGCCGGGCTGCACCGTGATCGGCGTGGAGCCCGAGGCCGGCAACGATGGCCAGCGCAGCCTGCGCGAAGGAGAGATCGTGCATATCGACACACCGCGCACCATCGCCGACGGCGCGCAGACCCAGCACCTGGGCAAGCATACCTTTGCCGTGATCCGGCAGCGCGTGAGCGATATCGTGACCGTCAGCGATGCCGAGCTGGTGGAGACCATGAAGTTCTTCGCCAGCCGCATGAAGATCGTGGTCGAGCCCACCGGCTGCCTGGCCGCCGCCGCCGTGCTGCAGGGCAAGCTCGACGTGCGCGGCAAGCGGGTCGGCGTGGTGGTGTCGGGCGGCAACGTCGACCTGCAGCGCTTCGCCACCCTCGTGCAGGGCGGCGCACCGTGAGCGGCGCACGCTTCGTCAATCCGGCCGGCATGAATCCGCCGGGCGGGCACTACTCGCATGGCGCATGCGCCAACGGCATGGTGTTCGTCTCCGGCCAGCTGCCGATTGCGGCGGACGGCCGCAAGCTTGCCGACGCGCCGTTCGAGATGCAGGCGCAGCAGGCGCTKGACAACGTCKCCCAGGTATTGCGCGCCGGCGGCAGCGACGTGTCGCAGCTGGTGCAGGTGCGCGTGTACCTGACGGATATCGGCCAGTGGCCGGTGTTCAACCGCCTCTACGAAGCCTGGGTGGGCGAGGTGCGCCCGGCGCGGGCGGTGGTCCCGGTGCCGGAGCTGCACTATGGCTTTGCCATCGAGGTGGAGGCGGTCGGGCTGGTGGCGGCGGATCTTCCGGCCCGATAGCGGCGGCATGCGCATCGGCTCGGCGCGGTTCGGAAGCCGACGCCCCGGGGACGGCGATGCCAGGCGACTGCCGGCTGGCGGCTCCTGACGAGCGGCGGGCGGGGAACTGCTTCAAGGCCCGGCGGGTCACACCGCTTACGCCAACGGAGATTCCCGCTTCATTGCCGGCCTGGCGCTGACCTGCGTCGGCGCGGCGTGCCGCTTCCGGCGTGCCGGCAGCGGCACGCATGGTATCGGAGGGGGGCTTCCGCGGCGGCACCGGGTGCGTCAAATCGACGCAACTTAGGACCTGTCCTATGCGGTGAGATGGCCGATTCGTACTGGTCAGGCTTCGGCGGCGTGCCTCGGCACGTACACTGGGAACCGATCCGTCCGGGCCGRCACAGGCCCGATTCGAACCCCTTTCCCTATCCGTCGACATGCACGCCACCATCCTGCACGCCAAGAAGCTGCCCGCAAGAATTCTCCTGCCGACCCTGCTCGCCCTGGCCCTCGGCGCCTGCGGGAAGTCCGCGCCCGATGCGCCGGGCGCTGCCTCTGCGCCGGCGGCCGCGCAGCAGGCCGCMACGCTCTCGGTGGACGCCGTCGCCGCGGCGACGAAGGGCTTCAGCGCCGGCAACGTCCTGAGCGCAAAGAAGGTCTACATCTTCTTCGATCCGCAGTGCCCGCATTGCGGCGAACTCTGGAAGGCGGCCGCACCGCTGATGTCGACCGTGCACTTCACCTGGATCCCGGTGGCGCTGCTGACGCCGGAACGCTCCGCGCAGCAGGGCGCGGCCTTGCTGGACAGCAAGGATGCCGTGAAGACCATGGACAGTCACGAGGCCACGCTGGGCACGCCGCAACGCGGCCTCGATACCGCCGGCCAGGCACTCTCGGCGCAGGCGCTGGCCCAGGTGAAGGCCAATACCGAATACTTCCTGCGACTGGGCATCACCAGCGTGCCGTTCGGCGTGTTCGGCGCGGACGCCAGCCAGGTCCAGAGCTTCGAAGGGGCGATGGATACCGAAGCCCTGAAGGCTCGCCTGGGCGTCTAAGGCGGCGAGGCCCCGCAGGGCCCGGCCTGCCTCACCTAGCGGGCGCCGGCCAGGCCGGCCGCCCCGCTCCAGTAGACCCAGCTGCGCTTGCGCCGCAGGCGGTCCAGGTACTCGTTCTCGAAGCTGCGCGGGAAGCGGCTCGCTGCCTGCCGCGCGGCCTCCTGCAAGCCAGCCATCTCCCACACCCGGATCGAGCCCGAGGCGAGCCTGCCGGCCATTCCCAGGTCGAAGTAGGGCACGGCGAGGCCGAGGTGATGGCGCGACTGCGAGACGCAGGCCGTCCATTCGCGCATGGCGTCCGCCAGCGCGAGCAGCGCGGCCGAGAACGATTTCCCGGTGCGCGCCATCAGCATGCGGCTGCTGAGCACCCCGTCCACCAGGTCTCTCTGCGCAGCAGAGAGCCGCGCGCGGTCGAAGGTGCCGAGCGCGGGATGATGCGTGGCCAGCAGTTGCAGGCAATCGGCMAGTCCGGTGGCGCATTCGCCGCCGATGGACAGGGCAGGGCAGCGCAGCTCCGCGTCGCCGAGCAAGGGGAGCACTTCCGCCGCGTGGCGCGGGGACTCCAGTTCAAGGACTTCGTGTTCGAGGCCTGCGTCCTGCATGAACAGGACCAGCGTGGCGCAGGCCGGGCATCCTTTTGAAACGAACAGTTGGTACATCGTGAGGACGAGACGCCCCGTCCCCCGGCAAGGCATGGCAAGGGGAGAGAGGTCGTGCGGGAAGAAGGTCTGGATGGGCGGACTTTACGGCCACGCCGCGCGCGCGAACAGAATCAGATCCGGCGAATACGACCGGATCAGCGCCGCCGTGCCGGCACGGGCACGACGCCACCGMACGCCACCGCAAGCCACTACACCACGATCTCCCGGTGCGGGCGCGGCATGCGCGCCAGCAGGTCCGCCAGCTTCTTCAGGGCGAGCCCGAGGCGCGCGCGTTCCTTCACGCCGCCCAGCGAGATGCGGATCGCATTGGGCGGGTTCGGTCCCGCATGGAACGCATCGGAGGCGGTAACGCGCAGGTCCTCCGCATGCGCCGCCTGCGTCAGTTCGCGCGAGGTCCAGTAGCTCGGCAGCGCCTGCCACATATGGATGCCGGCCGAAGGCGGGTGGCCCAGGCTGCCCAGCATCTGGCGCGCGAGAGCATGCCGGGCGGCGCATTCGGCGCGTATCTGGTCCAGCAGCGCAATGGCGGAGCCGTCATGCACCCATTGCGTGGCCAGCGCGGTGGAAAGCGGCGTGGACATCAGCGCGAACGAACGCAGCGCGGCCAGCACCGCGTCCTGGTCGGCGGCGGGCGGCGTGACAAGGTAGGCGGTGCGCAGGCCGGGACTCAGGCATTTGGACAGCGTGGCGATGTAGTAGACGTGGGCGGGCGAGTAGCTCGCGAGCGGCGCGGGCGCGTCCGGCGTCAGCAGCCAGTAGGGGTCGTCCTCGATCACGGCGATGCCGCGCTGTTCCGCCACGCGCGCGATGTCGCGGCGCCGCTGCGCCGGCATGGTGCGTGTGTTGGGGTTTTGCGAAGTCGGGTTGAGGTAAGCCACGCGCGCGCCGTGCTCGCGGCACGCCGCTTCCAGCGCATCGGGGCGCATCCCCTGGTCGTCCGCGGCGGCGGTGACGACCTGGCGGCCCAGCTGTTCGGCGGCCAGGCGCAGCCCGGGATAGCACAGCGGCTCCGTGACGATGACGCCGCCCGGCGGCGTCAGCGCGAGGATCAGCGCGGCCAGCGCGGCCTGCGCGCCGGGGCAGGCGATCAGCCGCGCGGGCGCCACGCTGCCCAGCATCGGCGCGAGCCAGAGGGCGCCGGCGGCCTTGTCGGGGCTACTGCCGMCGCCGAGCTGGTAKGTCATCAGGAGGTTGGCGTCGGTGCGCAGCAGCACCTGCGACATGCCGCGCCGGAGCAGGTCGTCGAAGTCCAGCCCTTCGGGCGGCGGCGGCACGTTCATGCTGAGGTCCACCATCTGCGCAAGCTCCACCGTGGGCGCCGCGATGAAGGTGCCAAGCGCGCCGCGTGCCTCGACCAGGTGGCGGCGCTTGGCCTCCGCGAGCGCCCTCGTCACCGTGGTGAGGTCCACGTCCAGCAGTTCCGCCAGCTGGCGCTGCGGCGGCAGCCGGTCGCCGGGATTGAGCCTGCCGTCGCCCACGGCCAGTTCCATGGCGGCCACCACCTGCAGGTAGCGGGCGCCCTTGCCCGGGCGGAAATCCGGCAACCAGGCGGGACGGTTGCCGGCGTCTTGTAGGTTGGATTTTCTAGGCATAAACCCTTGATGTATGGCTTTTGTCTTACCTTATTATCYGGCTCCGCATCGCATAAAGCCATACATTGAGCCGTTTTGTATGCTCCTCCCGCCTCCCGGCGGCTGTCGCCCGCAGCAATCTTCCGCAGCAATGTATTCAGCATGCCGTGGCATCCCGTCCCGACAAGTGCATAGGTTATGTGGTGCATAACTAAGGTGATCCAGATATGCGCAAATCGACGGCCGGGCCAGCCATGGCAATCCGGCGCTCCCTATATGCCCGGGCACAGGCGTGGGCCGGCAGGATGCCGGGCTCCGCGCTGGCTTGCGGTGCCGCGGCCGCGCTGCTGCTGAGCGGCTGCTCGATGGAACTCTTCTCGCCGAAGGGCGCCATCGGGCACCAGGAAAAATCGCTGATCGTCATCTCGCTGGCGCTCATGCTGATGGTGGTGATCCCCGTCATCCTGCTCACGCTGTATTTCGCCTGGCGCTACCGCGCCTCCAATACCAGCGCCACCTATGCGCCGAAGTGGGCGCACTCCACCGCGATCGAAGTCGTGGTGTGGACGATCCCGTGCGTCATCGTCGCGTTCCTGGGGTTCCTGATCTGGGGCAGCACCCACAAGCTTGATCCCTACCGGCCCATCGAGTCAGCCACCGCGCCCGTGGAGGTGGAGGTGGTCGCGCTGAACTGGAAATGGCTGTTCATCTATCCGCAGTACGGCGTCGCCTCGCTCAACCAGCTGACGATCCCGGTCGATACGCCGATCAGCTTCAGGCTGACCGCGKAATCGATGATGAACTCCTTCTTCATCCCGCAGCTCGGCAGCCAGGTCTACGCCATGGCGGGCATGCAKACGCGCCTGCACCTGATCGCCGATACGCCGGGCGTCTATCTCGGACAGTCCGCCGCCTACAGCGGGGCGGGTTTCTMCGACATGCACTTCAAGACCTTCGCCACCTCGCGCGCCGACTTCGACCGCTGGATCGCCGAAGCCAGGAAGGCAGCGCGGCCGCTCGACGAGAAGACCTACCGCGCGCTCGAGCTTCCCAGCAGCAAGGATCCGGCCACCTTGTACTCCACCGTGACGCCGGCGCTGTTCGCCGGCGTGGTGAACAAGTACATGCAGAGCGGCGACGCGATTTGCCGCGCGAACAGCCCGGCCACACTGGAGGCGGCATCGAAGCCTGAATCGACGCCCGTATCGACGCCTGCACCGAAGCCGGTCTCCCGGGAACTCTCGCAGGCCACCTTCCCGGCCACCAGCGCCAAGGCCACGGAGCTATAAGCCATGTTTGGAAAACTGAACCTCGACGCCATTCCGTACCATGAGCCCATCATCATGGGTACGCTGGCCGTCGTCATGCTGGGCGGCGCCGCGTTGCTCGGCGCCATCACGTACTTCGGCAAATGGAAGTACCTGTGGACCGAGTGGTTCACCTCGGTGGACCACAAGAAGATCGGCGTGATGTACATCATCATGGCGCTGGTGATGCTGCTACGCGGCTTTGCCGACGCCATCATGATGCGCGTGCAGCAGGCCTTCGCCTATGGCRACGCGGCCGGCTACMTGCCGCCGCACCACTACGACCAGATCTTCACCGCGCACGGCGTGATCATGATCTTCTTCGTGGCGACGCCGTTCATCCTCGGACTGATGAACGTGATCGTGCCGCTGCAGATCGGCGCGCGCGACGTGGCCTATCCCTTCGTCAATTCGCTGAGCTTCTGGCTGTMGGCGGTGGGCGCGGTGCTGGTGATGCTGTCGATGTTCGTCGGCGACTTCGCGGCCACCGGCTGGGTTGCCTATCCGCCGCTGTCCGAGCTTGGCTATAGTCCGACGGTGGGGGTCGACTACTACATATGGTCATTGCAGATATCGGGGCTGGGCACCACGCTGACCGGCATCAACTTCATCGTCACCATCCTGCGCATGCGCGCGCCTGGCCTGAACCTGATGAAGATGCCGGTCTTCACCTGGACCGCGCTGATCACCAATATCCTGATCGTGGCCGTGTTCCCGGTGCTCACCGCGACGCTGGCGCTGCTGACCGCTGACCGCTACCTGGGCATGCATTTCTTCACCAACGAGCTGGGTGGGAATGCCATGATGTACATCAACCTGATCTGGGTCTGGGGCCATCCCGAGGTCTACATCCTGATCCTGCCGTGCTTCGGCGCGTTCTCGGAAATCATCTCGACGTTCTCGGGCAAGCCGCTGTTCGGCTACAAGTMGATGGTGTACGCGACCTCGTCGATCGGCGTGCTGTCGTTCTTCGTCTGGCTGCACCACTTCTTCACCATGGGCTCGGGCGCCAACGTCAATGCCTTCTTCGGCATCATGACTTCGATCATCTCCATCCCGACCGGGGTGAAGCTGTTCAACTGGCTGTTCACGATGTACCGCGGGCGTATCCGCTACCACTCGTCCACGCTGTGKACCATCGGCTTCATGGTCACCTTCGCGGTGGGCGGCATGACCGGCGTGTTGCTGGCRGTGCCKGGCGCGGACTTCGTGCTGCACAACAGCCTGTTCCTGGTGGCCCACTTCCACAACGTCATCATCGGCGGCGTGATCTTCGGCTGCCTGGCGGCAATGAGCTTCTGGTTCCCCAAGGTGTTCGGTTTCACGCTCAACGAGCGCTGGGGCAAGATTTCCTTCTGGTGCTGGCTGGTGGGCTTCTACCTCGCCTTCATGCCGCTCTATGTGCTCGGCTTCAAGGGCATGACGCGCCGGATGAACCACTACGCCAACGTGGACTGGCACCCGTACCTGGTGGTGGCGCTGTGCGGCGCGGTGATCATCGGGGCCGGCATCGTGGCGCTGCTGATCCAGCTCTTCGTCAGCGTGCGCGACCGCAAGCAGAACATGGACCCCACCGGCGATCCGTGGGACGGCCGCAGCCTGGAATGGGCCACCGCTTCGCCGGCGCCGTTCTACAACTTCGCCCACGTGCCGCACATCACGTCTCTCGAGCAGCACTGGGACGACAAGGAGAGCGGCCGCGCCTACGTGCAGCCCGCGCGCTACGAGGCCATCCACATGCCGAAGAACACCGGCGCGGGCGTGATCATCTCGGGCTTCAGCCTGGTGCTGTGCTTCGCGCTGGTCTGGCATATGTGGCTGGTCGCGATCGTCTCGCTGGCCGGCGTGATCGGMACCTTTATCGCGCGCACCTATAACCGCGACGTGGACTACTTCGTCCCCGCGGCGGAAGTCGAGCGCATCGAAAACACGCGCTATGCGAAGCTGCAGGAGGCGGCGTAAATCATGAGCAACACGATGACTGCCCACGCGCATGCGCATGGACACGCCGGGCATGCCGGGCACGAGCACGCCCACGAGCATCATCACGACGACGGATCCAAGACCACCCTCGGGTTCTKGATCTACCTGATGAGCGACTGCCTGATCTTCGCCGTGCTGTTCGCCACGTTCGGCGTGCTGGTCGGCAATACCGCCGGGGGGCCGAGCGGGCGCGAGCTGTTCGAGCTGCCTTTCGTGCTGGGCGAGACCATGCTGCTGCTGCTCAGCAGCTTCACCTTCGGCGTGGCGATGCTGTACATGCAGTCCGGCCGCAGCCACCTGGTGGTGCGCTGGCTGGGCGTGACCTTCCTGCTCGGCGCCGCCTTCATCGCKATGGAGGTGTACGAATTCGCCGAGCTGCTGCACAAGGGCGCGGGGCCCGGCGTCAGCGCGTTCCTGTCCTCGTACTTCACGCTGGTGGGCACGCACGGGCTGCACGTGACATGCGGCCTGGTGTGGATCGCCGTGATGATGCACCAGCTCAAGCGCTTCGGGCTGGACGGCATCACCAGCCGCCGGCTCAACTGCTTGAGCATGTTCTGGCACTTCCTGGACCTGATCTGGATCTGCGTCTTTACCTTCGTTTACCTGCGTGAGTTCGTATGAAGACAAATCACCTTCACGCGGCCGGCGCCGCCGATGCCGCGCACGGCAGCTTCAAGGGCTATGTGGTCGGTTTCGTGCTTTCGGTGCTGCTGACGTTCGCCTCCTTTGGCGCCGTGATGCTGGAAGTGGTGCCCAGGCACATGGGGCTGGCGGCCATCGTCGGGCTGTGCGTGGCGCAGTTGCTGGTGCAGCTGGTGTTCTTCCTGCACATCGGCACCGCGCGCGACCAGCGCCAGAACACCGCGATCTTCATCTGCAGCGCGCTGCTGATCGCCATCATCGTGGCGGGTTCACTGTGGGTCATGCATAACGCCAACGTCAACATGATGCCCATGCAGATGTCGACGGATCGCGCCAAGATGAGCGACTGACCGTGAACGACTGACCGGCACGTCCGGCCGCCGCCGATTCAATTCCGGTCTGTGGAATTGAAGGGCTGCAAATCGGCTGGCGCGGGCCTATTCTCGTCTCCAACAAGCGGTGCGTCGCGGCAGTTGTCCGCGGCGCACCGGATTCCAAGGAGACGACAGTGCATTCCCTTCCGCTTCGCGCCGCCAGGAGACTGGCGCTGCTGTGGGCCAGCCTGGCCCTCGGCACTACCGCGTGCCTGCCGGCCGCCGCCATGGCGGCCTTCCCCGAAAAGCCAATCCGTATCGTGGTGCCGTTCTCGCCGGGCGGCGGCACGGACCTGATCGCGCGCACCATGGGCGTGGCCATGTCGCAGGACCTGGGCCAGCCGGTGGTGGTCGACAACAAGCCCGGCGGCGGCACCATCATCGGTACCGACAACGTGGCCAAGAGCGCGCCCGACGGCTATACGCTGGTCATGGCCACGTTCGCGCACGCAGTCAACCCGAGCCTGCAACCCAAGTTGCCGTATGCCACCGACAAGGCGTTCTCGCCGGTGGTGCTGGTCGGCCGCTCGCCCAATGTGCTGGTGGTGCGCCCGGACAGTCCCTACAAGACGGTACAGGACCTGATCAGCGCCGCGCGCGCCAGGCCCGGCAAGATCTCCTTCGCCTCGCAGGGGCCGGGCACTTCTGCGCACCTGGCAGGAGAGTTGTTCAAGAGCCTGGCCAAGGTCGATCTCAACCACATTCCCTACCGCGGCGCGGGCCCGGCCATCACCGACCTGCTCGGTGGCCAGGTCGACCTGATGTTCGCCACCGCCTCCGCTGTCGGCAACCTGCTGGAATCCGGCAAGCTGCGCGCGCTCGCGGTCACCAGCGCGCAACGCTCGGCCAGCCCCGACCTGGCCAAGGTGCCGACCATCGCCGAGAGCGGCGTGCCCGGCTACGTGGCCGAGAGCTGGTACGGGCTGTTCGTCCCGGCCGGCACCCCGGCTCCGGTGATCGCTCGCCTGAACGCGGCGGCGAAGAAAGCCGTGACCACCGAAGCCTTCCGCAAGCGCGCCGAGTCAGAGGGGCTGATCGTCAGCCCCGGCACGCCGGAGGAGTTCGGGCGCTATGTGCATGGCGAGCAGGTGCGCTGGAGCAAGGTCGTCAAAGACGCAAACATCACACTGAACTAAGCCATCCCGAAGCATTGCCGGCAGCCGCCGCGCTCGCCCGCTMGCTCGCAGGCGGCGGGGACCGGCGAATACACAAAGAGACAGACCATGAACGACTATTCCTTCATCCAGCTGGATACGCGCGACGGCATCGCCGTGCTGACCCTCAACCGCCCGGACAAGCGCAACGCCATCACCGATGACATGCGCACCGAACTGATCGACGCGCTGGAACGCGTMGGCGCCGACCGCGCGATCCGCGCGCTGGTACTGACCGGCAGCGGCAAGGGCTTCTGCGCCGGCGGCGACGTGGCGGGCATGCAAAAGCGCATGGACGCGCCGCAGGGCGAGGTTGGTTTCAACGGCTGGGCACGCCAGCAACGCGTGCACCACTCGGTGGCGCTGCTGCACGACATGCCCAAGCCCACCATTGCCGCCGTCAACGGCTCGGCGGCCGGGCTCGGTGCCGACATGGCCATGGCCTGCGATTTCGTGATCGCCGCCGAGGGCGCCAGCTTTGCCTGGTCCTACATCCACCGCGGGCTGATCCCCGATGGCGGCGGCATGTACTTCCTGCCGCGCCGCACGGGCCTTTCCAAGGCAAAGGAGCTGATCTTCAGCGGGCGCAAGGTGGACGCGGCCGAAGCGCTGCAACTGGGCATCGCCGATCGCCTGAGCGCACCGGAAGCCCTGCTGTCGGACGCATGCGGCTGGGCGGCCGAGCTGAGCCACGGCTCGCCCACGGCGCTGGCGCTCGGCAAGTCCATCCTGAACCAGAGCTTCGAACTGCCGGCCGACCAGGTTTTCGCKCAGGGCAGCCAGGCGCAGGGCATCTGCTACACCAGCACCGAGCATCGCGAGTCCGTGCTGGCGTTCCTGAACAAGACCGCGGCCAAGGCCTGACATCATGGCAGCCGACCTGACCCATGTTCCCGGCGCACCGGCCGTCTCCACCTCGGCCGCCATCGCGCGGCTGCTCAAGCCGCGCAGCGTGGCCGTCATCGGTGCCTCCGCCGATCCGGCCAAGACCTCGGGGCGGCCGGTGTCGTACCTGACGCGGCACGGCTTCAGCGGCGCGATCTATCCGGTCAACCCGAAGGTGGATGCCATCGACGGCATCCGCTGCTACCCGGACATCCGTTCCCTGCCCGAGGTGCCCGATGTCGGCATCGTGCTGCTCGGCGCGGAGCGCGCGCACCAGGCCGTGCGCGAGCTGGCCGAGCGCGGCACCGGGGCCGCGATCGTGCTCGCCAGCGGCTATACGGAGACCGGCGCCGAGGGCGCGCGCCGCCAGGCCGAGCTGCTCGAGGCGGCGGGCAGCATGCGCCTGCTCGGGCCCAACACGATCGGGCTGGTCAACCTGACMGACAGCATTCCGCTGTCGGCCAGCGGTGCGCTGGAGATGGAGCACTTTCCCGCTGGCAGCATCGGCGTGGTGTCGCAGAGCGGCGGCATTCTCGGCGCCTTGCTGTCGCGCGCCGCGGCGCGCGGCATCGGCCTGTCCAAGCTGGTCTCCACCAGCAACGAGGCCGATCTCGACCTGGCTGACTTCATCGACTACCTGGCCGACGACGATGCCACCCGCGTGATTGCGCTGTACGTGGAGAGCGTGCGCGACCCCGCGCGCTTCCGCGCCGCGGCGCTCAAGGCCGCGGCAGCCGGCAAGCCGGTGGTGGCGTTCAAGATCGGCCGCTCCGAGGCGGGTGCGCGCGCGGCCGTCTCGCATACGGGGGCCATGGCGGGCGCGGACAGGATGTATGACGCGCTGTTCCGCCAGGTCGGCGTGATCCGCGCGCAGTCCTTTGCCGACCTGCTCGATATTCCCGCCGCGCTGGCCACGGGCCGGGTGCTGCGCGGCAAGCKCGTGGCCGTGCTGACCTCGACCGGCGGCGCCGGCACGCTGGTCTCGGACAGCCTGGGCGTGTCTGGCTTCGAGACGCCGCCGCCGGACGAGGCCACCGCGGCAGCGCTGCGCGCGCTGCAGAAGGGCGATCACGCCGCGCTGGACCGCAATCCCATCGATGTCACGCTGGCAGGCCTGCAGCCGGACCTGCTGCGCGCGGCCATCCGCACGTTGCTCGACAGCCCGGGCTATGACGCCGTGGCGGTCATCGTCGGCTCCTCCGGCCTCGCCATGCCCGGCCTGATGGCCGATGCGATCCGCGACTGCCTGCCGGGCAGCGACAAGCCGGTGCTGGCCTATGTGAGCCCGCATGCGCCGCAGGTCGCCGCGGTGCTKAACCAGCGCGGCGTGCCGGCCTTCAGCGCGCCGGAAAGCTGTGCGGTGGCGTTCGCGGCGATGCTCGGCGCGGGGCAGCTGCAGGGCGTGTCGGACKGGGCGAAGACGCCGCCCCCTCCGGGCGCCGCAGTCGATACCGCCGACGTGCCGTCCGGCGCGCTCGACGAGGCTGGTGCCAAGGCGCTGTTTGCCCGCTTCGGCCTGCCATCGGTGCGCGAGACCATCGTGCAGGACGGCGAGCAGGCGCAGGCCGCGGCGCGCGCGCTGGGCGAGCGCGTGGTGCTGAAGATCCTGTCGACGGAGATCACGCACAAGAGCGATGTCGGCGGCGTGGCGGTCAACGTGGCGCCGGCGGATGTGCCGGCGCGCCTGGCGACGATGCGCGCCGAGGTGGCTCGCCACACCGGCAAGGCGCCGGACCGCTTCCTGGTGCAGGAGATGGTGGGCGGCGGCGTCGAGATGATCCTGGGCCTGCACCGGGACCCGCTCGGCACGGCGGTCCTGCTCGGCATGGGCGGCGTCACGGCCGAACTGTTMCAGGACACCACCATGCGCCTGCTGCCGCCGGGCGGGGCGCTGTCGCACGAAGAAGCGGCCGCCATGGCGCGCGAGCTGAAGACGTGGCCATTGCTGGACGGCTATCGCGGACGCCCCAAGGCGGATGTGGGGGCGCTGGCCGATGCGATCGTGGCTTTCTCGCGCATGGCGGCCGCGATGGGCGAGCGGCTGGTCGAGGCGGAGATCAACCCGGTGTTCGTGCTGCCGGCGGGGCAKGGCGTGCGGGCGGCGGACGGGGTAGCGGTCATCGCCTAGGCAGGGCTCGCGCGCGGGGCCGGTCTGTGCCAGACTGCTGCCCTCGGCGCGGCATTTCCGCTGGACGGAAACGCCGCGCCTCAAGCGCCGCCGCAGGCGCGCCCATGCCATCGG
>NZ_JBFTLQ010000091.1:0-28859 GCF_056396525.1 Cupriavidus sp. 05T41 | reverse complement strand
CGCCCTGGACCGGTGCGCGCGCCGCCGGCAGCGCGAACCACGGCACTTCGTGCAGCGTGCGCACTTCGGCGGGCGCCTCGGCCGGCAGCGCCAGCGCATAGGGCAACAACTCGCCGGCGCCGTTGCGCACGCGCAGGTCGCCGAGTCCGCCTTGCCGCGCGTGGGCGTAGACGCTGGCATCCAGCGTCACCGCGTAGTACGCCGCGGCGCCTTCGGTGACCAGCGCGAAGCGCTCGGCCCACGCCAGGCCCGGGGCCAGCAGCGCCACGACGGCGCCCAGGAGCAGCGCCTTGGCCGGCCTGCCGGGGCCGGGGGAAAACCGTGTCATGCGGCCTCCTTCGCCTTCGGCGGCAAGGGCGAGAAATAGCCGATCAGCAACAGCAGGACGCCCACGCCGATAAACGAGATGATCCGCTCGATGCCCTTGACGAAGGACAGGTCGAGCAGGAACAGCTTGATCACCGTCACGCCGAGCAGCGCCCCGCCCACGAACCACAGCACGCGCGTGCCGCGCCGGGTGGCCGCCACCATCACGATCAGCGCCAGCACGGTCCAGAACACCGACAGCGAGGCCTGCACCAGCGTGGATGCGCCCAGCTCCTGCAGCGTGTAGGGCACGCCGGACCAGTGATGAAGCGTGCGCAGCAGCATCGCGTTGAGCCAGACGAAGAGCGTGGCCGCGGCGATGCCCCTGAGCCCGTCAGCGTACGGCTCCACCGGCATGCCGATGCGCCGCGCCCGCGCGAGCCACAACATTGCCACGCCGTAGACCAGCACCTGCACGAGATCCAGCGGATTGAGCAGCGGCACGCGGCCGAGGGTGGCGCCGGCCTGGGTCAGGTTGGCGTACAGCGTCCACAGCCACATCAGCACCACCAGGGGCGCCGAGGCCACGGCAAACAGGCGCAGCAGGCTGTCGCGCCGCGCCCAGACCATCCCGGCCAGCGCGAACGCGCTCCAGCCCGCCAGGAAGACCAGTTGCAGGTTCAGCGAGCGCAGTACGTCCGCCACGCCATAGCCGATGCCGAAGTGATGATGCAGGGTGCGCAGCAGGACCGCGTTGAACCACAGGAAGGCGGTGGCCAACGCGGCGTACTCCAGCACGCGCGGGCAGCCGGCCAGCCCCAGCGCGGCAAGGCGGCGCAACCACAGCACCAGCGCCAGCGCGGCGAGCAGCTGCGCCACGTCGAGCGGGTTGAGCAGCGGCAGGTAGAACAGCGGGGCGGCATCGCCGTCGCTGGCCACGCTGGCCACGCTCCACAGCCACAACAGCGCCGCCAGTGGCGCGGCGCCCCACAGCAGGTAGGCGCGCGCGAAGCGGGCCACCGGCCAGCGCAGGCGCCAGCCCCAGGCCGACAGCAGCGCCAGCAGCGCGCCGTAGCCGTAGGCCCACGCGCTCCAGCTCCACGCGCCTTCCGGCACGTAGGCGCGCAAGCGCCAGTAGCCCTCCGTGGTCAGCAGCATGCACAGCGTCCCGAACAGCAGCGCATGGTGTGGCGCCAGCAGCGCATCGGGCACATCGTCCTGCAGGCGTCGCAGCAGCACGTAGGTCGCAGCGAAGACCGCCAGCCAGGCCAGCGCGCCCGTGCCGGCCAAGGGCGAGGCCAATCGGGCCGCGCAGCTCAGCGCTGCCAGCACGGCCAGCAGCGGTGCCACGGCCAGCGCCGGCATGCCCGCCAGCGGCCATGCCAGGCCGCGCCGCGCCAGGTGCGCCAGCCATCCGCCGAGCGCCACGAACAGCGCCAGCAGCTCCAGCAGGGCCCGCGGCTGCCAGCCTCGCTGCATGTGCCAGTGCAGGATTTCGGCCACGCCGCCGCCCAGCCACCACAGCAAGCCCCAGCCGGCCGCCGCCAGGCCCAGCGGCGCGCACGGCGCGTACCAGGCGCGTGCCTCGGGCCGTCCGTGCAGGCGCCAGCCGCTGAAGATGCCTGACCCGGCCAGCAGCAAGGTGCCGATATAGCGGCTGTTCAGCACAGGCCACTCCAGCCGGGCGGTCTCGGACAGGCTGCCCGCGGCGAAGGCCATGCCGCCAGCCAGTTGCAGCAGCAAGCCGCTGGCCAGCGCCAGGCGGCGCTGCTGGCGCACGCCCAGCCACACCACGGCGGCGCCCTCCACCGCCCACACCGCGCTGGTGGTGCGCCCGTCGAAAGCCAGCGGCACGGCCAGCGTGGCAAAGATGACGCCAAGCGCCAGCATGGCCTCGAACAGCAGCCCCAGGCGCTCGCGCCGCGCCGACAGCCATGCGGCCAGGCCGAGGTAGAAGGCCGCCAGCGCGACCGCGCTCCATGCCATGGCAAACGGGATATTGCGCACCAGCGCGGCCTGCAGGCCCATCGCCAGCAGCGGCGTGCCGAACACCAGCGTGCCGTCCACGTAGTCCTTCAGGCTGACCTGCCGGCGCAGCGCATAGAGCAGCGCGATGCCGGTGTACATCAGGAAGAACAGGATCAGGAAGGGCTCGGTGCTGGCCAGCAGCGCGGGGCGGTAGTTGAACGCGCCCCATGCCGTGCCGATGCCGAAGGTGAAGGCAAAGCCGAGCAGGTTGAGCTGGCGCCAGGCGCGGAACCAGGCAATGGCGAAGATGCCGGCGTTGAGCAGCGCGTAGTAGCTGAACAGCATCACGTGGCTGCCGCCGCCGGTGGAGATCAGTACCGGGGCGAGAAAGCCGCCGGCGCTGCCCGTGAATGCCAGCACTGCCGCGTTCTGCAGCACCGCCAGGCCGCCGGCCAGCACGCAGATCGCCACCAGCAGCGGGAAGGCCGCCGCCGCCGGCAGCAGGCCATACAGCTTGGTGGCGGCGAACACCGTGAGGTACAGCACGCCCACGCCGCCGCCCTGCAGCACCAGCGCGTAGGTGGCGCGGCGCTCGCGCAGGAGCCAGCCCATCGCCAGCAGCGCCACCGCGCCGGCGGCCACGCCGGCAAGGCGGAACTCCACCGGCAGCATCGCGTTGTCGGACGCGTACTTGAGCAGGAAGGCTACGCCGAAGAACAGGATCAGCACGCCGACCCGCACCACGCTGTTGCCGCCGAGCAGCCAGTCGCGCGCGGCAGACAGCGCGCGCTGGACAAAGTCCGGCTCCTGCGGGCCGAGCGGCGTGGAGAGCGGCGGCGCGGGCGGAACCACCGCCGGCGATACCGGCGGCTGTGCGACCACCGGCGGCACCGGGATCGCCGCGGGCATGGCAATGGATGGTGGCGCTGCCGCCGCGGCCGGGACAGGGACCAGGACAGGGACCCGGACCGGCATCTCGCCTGCCTCGGTCGCGGACGAGGAAGGCTGCGCAACCGCCGGGTCCTGGAGCGCTTGCGCGCCCGCCGCGCCGCGCAGCTGCGCCAGCTCACCCCTGAGCGCGGCCAGTTCGCGCTCGAGGTTGGCCACGCGCGCCGCCAGCGGCAGCGGCGCCTGGCCGGCAGCGTCCTGCGTGGCGCCCTGCGCAGTGCCTGCGGGAATCTCCCACGCATCGCCCGGCGCGCGCGGCCGCGCCGGCCGCTCGCTCACCAGCCAGCCAAAGCCGAAGCCCAGCACGGCGCCCGTCAGGGCGCCCCCGAAGCCGGCCGCCACCGCGCCCAGCACCATGCCAATCACCGCGAAGATCCAGCGCATCAGTTATGTGTCGCCTTACAGGTTGACCAGGGGTTGATGCAAGATGAAGCGAAGCGAGCCATTGGGGTGCCCGGCGCGGCCGGCAGGGCCGTTCAGTCCTCGTCGTCGCTATGGATATTGATGACGTGGCGCGCCTCGAACCACAGCGGCATGCCGGGTGCCATTTCCTCGGTGCAATAGGGCTGGTTGTCGAGATCGCCGCTGTAGAGGCCGCCCTCTCGCCCGGTGACCACCACCCACATGCGCTCTACGTGCTGCTCCTCGCGGTCCTGCTCGTCGGTGGTGAGGATGCGGAAGATCAGCTTGACGATCTGGCCGGGCTGCAGCGCCTGGCGCTGCTCCAGCGGCGGGAGCCAGAAGGTTTCGGGATAGGCCGCGGCGATGGCGTCGCCATCGTCGAGCTGCCAGCCGTCTTCTTCCAGAGTGGCTAGTCGTTGTTCCATGTCGGTGTCGTGCATTGATGGGTTTAGGGGTTCGCACCCTCGATGGCACATCGTATCAAATGCCCTCATCGTGCATCACTGGCATGCGTCGCGGACACGACAGGCCACGCCGGCGGCCTTAAGATGACGCCTCCAAGGAGAAAAGCCAAGATGCCTGCCAAGAAGGAAGCCACCACGCCAGAACGCCAGCGCTGCGGCTGGTGCGGGACGCTGGAAGACTACTGCCACTATCACGACACCGAATGGGGTTTCCCCGTCGACGACGACCGCCGCCTGTTCGAGAAACTTTGCCTCGAAGGCTTCCAGGCCGGCCTGAGCTGGCTGACCATCCTGCGCAAGCGCGAGGCGTTCCGCCGCGGCTTTGCCAATTTCGATATCGAGAAGGTGGCGCGCTTCGGCGAGAAGGATATCCAGCGCCTGCTGGGGGATGCCGGCATCGTGCGGCACCGCGGCAAGATCGAGGCAGCCATCAACAACGCGCAGCGCGCCCGCGAGCTGCTCGAGACCGAGTCTTCGCTGGCAGCCTATTTCTGGCGCTTCGAGCCGGAACCGGCAAGCCGGCCCAAGGTGCTGACACCCGAAGTGCTGCGCACCATGGCGATCTCGCCGGAATCCACGGCGCTGTCCAAGGACCTGAAGAAGCGCGGCTGGCGCTTCGTCGGCCCCACCACGATGTATGCGCTGATGCAGGCGATGGGGCTGGTCAACGACCACCAGGACGGCTGCACCACGCGCGAGCAGGTGCTGCGCGCACGCAAGACGTTCAAGGTACCGCGCTGAACGGGCACCGGGCGGACCTGAGGCAGACGTAAACGCGGGGAGGCCCTGGCGACAGACGTATACGTCGTTTCGCGAGGCAGGCTGACGCGTATACGTTCACCCCGCCCGCCTCCGCAATGATTGCCTTAAGTCTTTCAGTATTGTTTACGTATACATAAATAGTAGTAGTAGGTAAACGCACCCATTTCCCGTGGATAAGCTGGTTTTCCCCTTTCGATTCAGTGACTTGCAGGAAAGATAAGTCATAGGGGAATACCCCTATGACTCGGGATATCTTTGTGCGTATACGTGAAGTGCTCTTGGCGCCACGAAGTTGTACGTATACGTCCCACAGCCCACCCCCAGCCAGGCCACAGCTTTCCGGCCCACTTATCCCCAGGACGAGGCGTGGTTATCCACAGTCGCAGCCTTCTGAAGTCCTAACATCCGCCGCCGAAAACGCTGAATCCACTGGCAGCCCACCGGGACCGACGGCGCATCGTGACCGGCGCCGCCGGCTGAGCCCCCGCCCCTGCCTGTGTTGCCCGCCGGCCAACCTTTGCGCAGCGCACCTGTCTGCGAACTTCCAACATGTGGCCGCCGCCAAGTGGCGGCGCATCCCCATTCGCGCCTCCGATCCGTTGCGGCGGGGATGGCACGGTCCATGCGGTCAGAGCATCAGGCGCGGGGCCGATGCCCGCCCTCCCGTCCCCGGGGCCCCAGGCCCCTTCGGAGAACCGCAAATGAAGATCCAATGCCCCGAGCGCCCAGAGAGCCATGCCGTCCCGCGGCTGCGCGTGGCATTGCGTAAACTGCGGCGCGCGGTGCTCCTGGTTCGGGTGCTCGGAATGTGCATGCAAAGCATCGCCTTCGCCCCGCCCGCGGCGCAGGCGGGCCCTGCGCTCACGCCCGACCAGGCCCAGCCGCCGGGCTACCTCGAAGCCGTTTCCACCGGCTACGGCAACGGCCGGGCGTTCAGCGCGCCCGAGGGCATCGCTGCCTTGCGCTTGCCGCGCGCGGTTGCCCCCGACGCGCGCTCGCCCTCGGTGCCGTCCCCGCCGGCACCGGCACCCGCCGCCACCCCGGTGATGCCCGTCCCGGGCAAGCCGAGGCGTGCGCAGTGACGATGGCGCCGCGGACCGCGCCGCATGCCCGGCAGTCGGTACGCACTCGCACGAACGCGCGGCCGCGCCCGGCGCGATTCTCCTGTTCAGAAGTGCGCGAACGCCTACACTGAAAGAGCCCCTAGCTGCCCGGTGGAGGACAATGTGACGCTTGCGCCTTACGTTTCCGCCTTGCTTGCCTTGCCCCTGTTGGGGCTGGCCGGCGCGGCCCATGCCCAGCCGACGATGCCCTCTGCCGCCAGTGCAGCGGTGAGCGACGCCATTTCCACTGCAGTGCAGCGAGGCGAGACGCCTTACCGCATGCCACCCACGGTCGCCAGCGAAGATGGCGAGTCCCTGCGCGTCGCATGCGCCGGGCTGTTGCAGAAAATCCGCACGGCGCAAGCGCAGCAGCCCCTGGTCGGCACCCGGCGCAGCATCGAGGCAACGCCCGGACTGACCAGCCCCAGCGCCGCCCGCGAGTCTGCGATCCATGCGCTGGAGTCCGACTACCGGGCGCGATGCACGACGGCCCGCGAAGGCGGCTAGCGACGCGGCCGCTGGCCGCGTGGTCGCACCCCCGTTGAAGAAGGCCAGCCGCCCGCGGCTGGCCTCGGTATCTGATGGTTGAGGGAGTCGCTGCCCCTCAGCCAAAAGCCGTACGCATAAATCATCCCGGCGCCGATGATTTCCGACACGCTTCCTGCGTGGCCACCGGACTCGGCGCGCGCCCCCCCCGTATCCACGACAACCCGGCCAGCCGGCTGCCGACCGCGCCACCGGCACTCCGCTAGCCAGGACACAGCAGCTGCGGCTGCGGCTGCGGCTGTCGCAACAACACACTTCGGCGGTACATCAACCCCGCGCCACGGGATGTATCGGCCATCGTCCTCATACCTTCCCGACACATCTTCCGGCCCGCCCTGAGCGGGCGGCCAGCGCTGCTTCCCGGCAGGTCCTCGCAGGGCCGCGCGCCGCCGCATCCCGAGCGCGGCAACGCTGCCGCGCCTGCCGGCTGCGCGCATTAGTTTCATCCACGTGACAAAGCCATGGCCATGCGGCTTAGACCTCGTCCCACTTTCGGCTAGGCCGTCTAATGCTTCTGGTCACTGTCGCTATGGGACGTATTCGCCAAATAATGCTCCGCACAAATAGGAAAAAACAGCAGGAAAGAGCGAGCGAGAAAAGTCATGGCGAGCACCCGAATGACCCGGCAGACCGCCCTGGCGGCAGCCGCGGGATAGAACAAATAAGCATCAGGAAACAAGTCCGCCGCAGTGCACGGCATTGCAAGGCGAGACGGTATTGGATGGGAATGACAGGGCGTAGCGCGCGACGAGCCGGTGGCGCCCTGGTATCTGGTTGAGTTTCAGCAAGGACATGTTTCGGTCGGCCGGCCTGGCCCGTTGCGTTGCGACGGTGCCTTCCGGCCGGCTGGGTGATGCCCGTCTCTCAGGTTGCATCGCAATGGCGCCGGCAAGGATATGTCGCACGCCAAGGGAGACGTTTTGCTTGTCGTTAGCAGTGCAATCCGGGGGAGTAACCGTGAACGCATCCCAGCAGAGTCGCAAGCGATTGCGAACCACGCTCAAGACCACAGCCGTGCTATTGGCCCTATTCGCCCGCGAACATTGCGCCGCAGAAGCCGTGCGGCAGGCAGCGCCGCGTCCGCAGCCGGCAGCCCGGGTGGAACAGCCGGCGGGGGCCGGGGAGAAGGATCAGACCCGGGAGCGCATCTTCGGCCTGGCCGAGGGTGGCTCGCCGAAGCTGGCGCTGGAACAGGCAACGGCGCGTCCGGACGTATTCGCGCTCCGCGACCTGCTGCTGCTGGAGCATCTTGTCGTAGCCCAGCAGATCCGTTGGGCACGACAGCAGGCCAGTGCTTCCAATGACCAGGACCGCCTGGTTCCGGCCGATGGTGCGCTCGCCGCGGCCGATTCGCTGCTGGCCCGGGTGGAGGCGCAAAAGGGGGACGATTTCAACGGCGTGCGGCGCACCGTCCAGGCCGACCGGCTGACTGCCTTGTCGGTGCGCGGGCGCATGAAGGAAGCCGCCGCGCTGTACGAGCAGCTCTCGCAGACGAACGAACCGTTGCCGGCCCCGGCCTACGTCGCCGCGGGCGATGCCTACGCCTATCTCGACAAGCCCGACCTCGCCGCGCGTGCCTACGAACTGTCCCTGCAGACGACGGTCGAGCCGCTCAAGGAAACCACCGAGCCCTACGCGCTATCGCTGCCGACGGTGCAGGAGAGCCTGTTCTTCGCCTACCTTGACCAGGGGCACTACGAAGCGGCGCGTGACCTGGTCGCGAACATGGCGCGCAACACGCCGGCGCACGACGAATTGTCGGAAGACGCAGACAAGACCAATCCGCAATACGGGCGGGTCAAGAAGCTGCAGGCGCAATACCTGCTCTATACCAATCACGTGCATGAGGGCGTGCAGGCGCTCGATGCGCTGCGCAAGGACGCGCCGTTCGACCCCTCCTTGCTGACCGCGCGCGCCGACGGCTCGCTGGTCCTGGAGCGCCCGTACGCCTCGCAGAGCATCTACCGCCAGGCCCAGGCCGACCACCCCGGCGATATCGAAAGCCTGGTGGGCATCGGCAAGACCGCGCTGGAGCTGCATCAGTATGACCAGGCCAACGCGGTCGCCAAGGTGTTCGATGGCAATTTCCCCGACAACAACAGCGTCAAGAACTTCCAGCGCGAGTACCACGTCTACGAGCGCCCGCAACTGATCATCGACGCCATTGGCGAACGCGGCAACGCGGCGCTGGCGGATCACGCCTGGGGCGTCGACACGCGGCTGTACTCGTCGCCGCTGGCCGACTACTGGCGCGTCTTCGCCCACCAGTACTCCGCGCGCGGCGATACCGGCGATGGCCTCAGTGTCAGCCGCATACGCAACGGCATGGGCGGCGAATTCCGGCGCGACGGCTGGGAAGCCTCGGCGGAGGTGCATCGCTCCACCGGCGGCCAGGCCAAGACCGGCGGCACGGGCACGCTGGCCTTCCAGCCCACGGACCGCTGGCGCTTCGGCGCCGGGGTCGACTCCGACGACAACACGCTGCCGCTGAAGGCGTACCAGGCTGGCGTCACCGGCCGCTCGGCCAACGCAAGCGCGCGCTTTTCGCAGGACGATCAGCGCTATTTCAACGTGCTGTATGGCGCGTCCCGCTACAGCGACACCAACCTGCACCAGCAATGGCTGGGCACCTGGTACGAGCGGTTGCTGAACCAGCCGCGCCACCAGGTGTCGATCTGGCTGGATGTCGGCACGAGCAGCAACACGCTGGACGGCACCGCGTACTTCAATCCGCGGCGCGACTACGTCGCGCAACTGCGCACCATGTACCAGTGGACGCCGTGGCGCTACGCCGAGAAGTTGTTCAGCCAGCGCGTGTACGTCACCGCGGGCGGCTACCGGCAGGACGGCTTCGGCGACAGCATGCTGTGGGAAGCCCGCCTCGAGCAGTACTGGCGGCTGGGCCGCAAGGCTTCGCTGACCTACGGCATCGGCGTCGGCAGCCGCCGCTTCGACTCCAATCGCGAGACGACCAAGCTGATCTACCTCAACCTCAACGTTCCCCTATAGGCCATCATGAATAAGCTGAACCGCCGAAAATTCATCGGGCTTGCCGGCGCGCTGTCGGTCACCCATAGCGTCCATGCCGCCTATGGGCTGTCCCTGCTGCCGCCGGCGGACCGGGACGACGGGCTGACCTTCCGCGTGCTGGCCTTCCACGATATTCGCGACGACCTGCGCGCCGATGTGGGAACCGTGGCCGACACCTGTGCCATCAGCACCGCCACGCTCAACAATATCTTCGCCTGGCTCAAGGGCAACGACTTCCATCCGGTCAGCGTCGAGCAGATCGTCGCCTCGCGCAACGGTGGCCCGCGGCTGCCGCCGCGCGCGGTGCTGCTGACCTTTGACGATGCCTACAAGAGCCAGTACACCAAGGCCTTCCCGCTGCTGCGTCAGTACAACTATCCTGCCCTGGTGGCCGTGGTGTCGCGCTGGACCGGCACGCCGCAGGAGGACCCGGTGCGCATCAGCCACAAGTCGGTGATGGCGCCGGGCTATTTCATGAGCTGGGAAAACCTGCGCGAAATGGCGGAATCCGGGCTGGTGGAAATCGCCTCGCACACCCACGACATGCACCACGGCGCCGTGGCCAACCCCCAGGGCAATGAATTGCCCGCGGCCAGCGCGCACCTCTACTTTGCCGACCTGAAGCGCTACGAGACCGACCAGGAATACGAGAGCCGGGTCGGAGGCGACCTGAAGAAGTGTTCCGACCTGATCCAGGCCAACACCGGCATCCGGGTGCGCTCGATGGTATGGCCGTATGGCATGTACAACGCCGCGCTGATCGGGGCATCGCACAAGCTCGGCATGAGCGTGCACTTCACCCTGGACGACGGGCCCAATACGCCCGACGTGCCCTTGACCAAGGTCCGTCGCCTGCTGGTTTCCTACGACTGGGATGCCGGCGTCATGATGGGCCAGTTCCGCCAGCAATCGGCCTACCGCGGCGACAACCAGCCGGTCGAACGGGTGGTCAACGTCTCGCTCGACGATGTGTACGATCCCAACCCGGACCGGCAGGAAGCCAGGCTCTCGCGGCTGATCGACCGGATCAAGGATCTCGAGCCGAAGTCGGTCTACCTGCAGGCCTATCACGACCCCGACGGCAGCGGCACCGCCCAGGCGCTCTACTTCCCCAACCGCCACATGCCGGTTCGCGCCGACCTGTTCTCGCGCACGGCCTGGCAGCTGATCACCCGCGCGGGGGTGCAGGTCTACGCGGCACTGCCGGTGCTTTCCTACAAGCTGCCGGCGGGCCACCCGGCCGAGTCGCGGCTGGTGGGCGTGTTGCCGGGCTCGCCGCCCACGCAGTTCGATCCGCGCCAGCGGCAGCGGCTCAGCCCCTTCGATCCGCTCGCCCGCGGCGTGATTCGCGATATCTACTACGACCTGGGCAGGTACACCGCGCTGAACGGCGTCGTGTTCGGCGAGGATGCAAGCCTGAGCGATGTCGAGGATGCCAGCGATGCGGCCCTTGCCGTCTACGCCGACTGGGGCCTGCCGCGCGAACTCGCGGCGATCCGCGCCAACCCCGACCTGCTGCAGAGGTGGTCGGGCGCCAAGCTCCAGTACCTGATCGACTTCACCAGCCAGCTGGGGGAAATCGTCAAGGACTACCAGGGCGGCGGCAATGTGCTGACCGTGCGCAGCCTGCCTGCCAACGCGGTCCTGCGTCCCGACGCGGGCATGCGCCTGGCGCAGGACATCGATGCCTTCGCCGCGCACTACGACTTCGTCAACCTGATGGCCTTCGCGGACACGGGCGGACCGCCTTCGACGCCGTGGCTGGAAAGCCTGGCGCGCGCGGTGGCGGCGCATCCCGGGGCGCTGCCGAAAACCATCTTCGCGCTGCAGACGCTCGACGGCCGCACGCAGGCCCCCATCGCCAGTACCGACTTGCTCCAGCAGATGCGGCAGTTGCGCATGGCGGGCGTGAAGCACCTCGGCTATTGCCCGGACCAGTTCATGGTGAACCAGCCGGACCTGGCGGTGCTGCGGGACGTCATGTCCATGCAGAACCTGGTACGGCCGCGCAGTGGCATGAAGGTCTAGCCAACGAGCACAGAAGAACAAGTGGGGGAAATGATGAAGAGCACCGCGAGCCTGATATCGAATTTCGTTTTCTACTATCCGCTGTTCATGTCCTATCTATGGATGACCGGCGGACTGCTCCACTACTTCCTGGTCGAGAGGAAAGAGCGCATGAAGAAGCGCGCAGACGCGACGCTCGACTGCCCCAAGGTCTCGGTGATCGTGCCGTGCTTCAACGAGGAGGACAACGTACGCGAGGTGATCGCGAACCTGGCGCAACTGCGCTATCCCAACTTCAACATCATCGCCGTCAACGACGGCAGCCGCGATGCCACCGGGGCGATCCTCGACGAGCTGATCGACCAGTACCCGCAATTGCTGGTGATCCACCAGAACAACAATGAGGGCAAGGCCATCGGACTGACCACCGCGGCCATGCTGACCGATGCCGAGTACCTGCTGTGCATCGACGGGGATTCCTTGCTCGACCGCGAGGCGATTGGCTGGATGCTGCGCCATTTCCTGCGCGACGCCGGGGTTGGCGCGGTGACCGGAAATCCGCGCATCCGCACCCGGACCTCGCTGCTGGGCCGCATGCAGGTCGGCGAGTTCTCGTCCATCGTGGGCCTGATCAAGCGGACCCAGGAGATGTACGGCCGCCTGCTCACCGTGTCCGGCGTAGTCTGCATGTTCCGCAAGAGCGCGCTGCGCAACGTGGGCTACTGGAGCCCCGACATGCTGACCGAGGACATCGACATCAGCTGGAAACTGCAGGTCAACGGCTGGCGCCTGCACTTCGAGCCGCGCGCGCTCAGCTGGATCCTGATGCCGGAGACCTTCAAGGGCCTCTTCAAGCAGCGCCTGCGCTGGGCGCGGGGCGGCATCCAGGTGTTGCAGAAGTACGCGGCGCCCATCGTCATCAAGAACAAGCCGATGATGTGGCCGATCTTCCTCGAGTACTCGATCAGCGTGATCTGGGCCTACTGCATGCTCTTCACCCTGGTCATGACGGCGGCTACCGCGCTGTTCGACCTGCCCGAGGCGTGGCGCTTCGCGGGGCTGCCGCGCGGGGCCGGTGTCTTCCTCTTTCTGACCTGCTGCGTGCAGATCCTGGTGGGCTGCGTCATCGATCGCCGCTACGACACCAAGCTGCTGCACTACTTCCTGGACACGATCTGGTACCCGGTCGCGTTCTGGACCATCAGCATGGTCGCATCGGTGATCGCCTTGCCCAGCGTGCTGCTGCACCAGCGCCGCACCCGGGCCAGGTGGGTCAGCCCGGACCGCGGCATCCGCGAAGGCGCGCCCGCGTCCACGCCGCCTACGTCACCGGCGCCGGCGTATGCCAGCCGGCTTGAAGAGCATTCTTGAGGAGGAGTGAGAAATGAAAGAACCGATCATTGACGCATCCGGCACGACGTTGCAGCAGTATCTGCAACAGCATGCGCGAGGCAAGGCAATCCGACGATATGTCTGGTACCGCCTGGTACGGCCCGTGGTGCTGGCATCGATCTGGGTGGCGGCTGCGTTCTACATCTACTGGTGCGTGGTCTCGGCGGGGAGCACCGAGTTCTCGCTCAAGGAGATCGTTCCCGATGCCCTGACCATCCTTGGCATGGGCCTGGTGTTCACGGTGTGGACCCTGGTGCGACGCCTGGAGAAGAGCGAGGTGGACCCGATGCGCAAGGCCCGCACCGTGCCCGGCTCCACGCTCGACCTGGCCAAGGATGTGGTGCTGTCGGTGGGCACCGGCCGCCGGCTGGTGGCCTATCACGACGAGGACGGCCTCGTTTCGCACGTGGCACAACTGCAGAGGGAGGCGGCCTGACCAGCATCGGCGGTTCGGCCTCGCGCAGGCAGCCAGCAGGTTGCCGCGCGAGGCCAGCGCGAACCAACTTCTGTATTCTCACGGGGAATCATCATGTGTGGCATTGTCGGCGCTATCGCGCAACGTAATGTGGCACCGGTCCTATTGGAAGGATTGCGGCGCCTGGAATATCGCGGCTACGACTCCTGCGGCATCGCCGTGCTGCAGGACGGAGAACCCAGGCGCGCGCGCAGCATGTCGCGCGTGGCCAAGCTGGCGGAGCAGGTCGGGCAGACCCGGCTCGAAGGCACCATCGGGATTGCCCACACGCGCTGGGCGACCCATGGCGCGCCGCTTACCCGCAATGCCCACCCGATCTTCTCCAGCGGCGAGATCGCCCTGGTTCACAACGGCATCATCGAGAATCACGATGCGCTGCGTGAATCGCTGCGCGCACGCGGCTACGAGTTCGATTCGCAGACCGACACCGAGGTCATCGCGCACCTGGTGCACCACTGCTTTCACCACGAAGGCGGCGGCGACCTGTGCAAGGCCGTGCGGCTCGCCCTCGCCCAGCTGCATGGCGCCTACGCCATCGCCGTGTTCTCGCGCAACCAGCCGGACCTGGTGATCGGCGCGCGCTCGGGATCGCCACTGGTGGTGGGCCTGGGCGACGACGGCAACTACCTTGCCTCCGACACCATGGCGCTGACCGGCAGCGCCGAGCATTTCATCTACCTCGAGGAAGGGGACCTGGTCTCGCTGTCGCGGGACGGCGTGCATATCCTGGACGCCGAAGGCGAGGCGGTCAGCCGCGAGATCCGCAAGATCGAAGCGACCGCCTCCGCCGTGGAGCTCGGTCCGTACCAGCACTACATGCAGAAGGAGATCTTCGAGCAGCCGGCCGTCATCGCCGACTCCACCGAACACCTGGAAGGGTTCGCGCCTGCCCTGTTCGGGGAGCAGGCCGAGGGCGCGTTCGCCGACATCGATTCAGTGCTGATCCTCGCATGCGGCACCAGCTACCACTCCGGCCTGACCGCCAAATACTGGCTGGAGTCGATCGCGCGGATGCCCACCAGCGTGGAAATCGCCAGCGAGTACCGTTATCGCGACAGTGTGCCGAACCCGCGCACGCTGGTGCTGGTGATCTCGCAGTCCGGCGAGACGGCGGACACGCTGGCAGCGCTCAAGCACGCGCAGGCGCTTGGCCACCGCCATGCGCTGGCGGTCTGCAATGTCGCCGGCAGCGCCATCATGCGCCAGGCGAACCTGCATTTCCTGACCCGCGCCGGCGCCGAGATCGGGGTTGCCTCGACCAAGGCGTTCACCACCCAGCTGGTCGGGCTGTTCGTGCTGGCGGCCACGCTGGCCAAGCAGCGCGGCCTGCTCGGCGCCTGGCAGGAGGCCGTCATGCTGCAGCAGCTGCATCACCTGCCGGCGGCACTGAACGGCGTGCTGGCGCTGGAGCCGCAGATCATCGCCTGGGCAGGCTCGCTGGCGCGCAAGGAGAATGCGCTGTTCCTCGGGCGCGGCATCCACTACCCCATCGCGCTGGAGGGCGCGCTGAAGCTCAAGGAGATTTCCTACATCCATGCCGAGGCCTATGCCGCCGGCGAGCTCAAGCACGGGCCGCTGGCGCTGGTGACGGAGGAGATGCCGGTGGTGGCGGTCGCGCCCAACGATGCCCTGCTGGAGAAGCTCAAGTCCAACCTGCACGAAGTGCGCGCACGCGGCGGTGAGCTCTACGTCTTCTCCGACGCCGACAGCATGATCGTCAGTGCGCCCGGGCTGCACGTCATCCGCATGCCGGAGCACTACGGGCTGCTCTCGCCGATCCTGCATGTGGTGCCGCTGCAGATGCTGGCCTACCACACCGCCTGCGCACGCGGGACCGATGTGGACAAGCCTCGCAATCTGGCCAAGTCCGTCACGGTGGAGTAGCGATGAGCTCGTTCGCCATGATGCGAAGCGCGACGCTAGTGCTCGCCGGCGCGCTGTTGTGCGCGCCGGCGGGCGCGCGCAACGACAGCCGCGGCGCCGGCCGCAACGACGCCCGCGCGCCGGCCAAGGTCCGCCCCGATGTCGATCAGCGCGCCTATATGCACGGCATCGGCGCGGCGGCCGGCCCCGGGGATGTCACCTACGTCTTCTTCAGCAGTTCCGGCCTGCCGCCGCGCGGGCCGGATCGTAATCGCAACTGGAGCCACGACATCTATGTGGCCGAATGGAGGCCTTCGCAGGCGAACCTGGGCAAGCCAAGGCTGCTGGTGGCGGAGAAGGAAGCCCAGGAGCCGGTCTCGGTAGCGCAGAATGGCGCGGGCCGCATCATGCTGACCTTCGAGGACGGCTCGAATACCGCCAACGGTGTCAGCCAGCGTTACCGCGTGTACGCCGCGGACCTGCAGCCGCAACAGGCGAAGTCGGTCGACGTCTGGTCCGGCGGGCACTCCGGGCACGTCGCGCGGGTAGGCGAGAGCTTCGTGGTGTTCTACTCGGACGACTGGATCGACGGCGGCGGCGTGGACAACCTGGGCACCGGCAACGGCGTCTACCTCAAGGCCTACGACGCCAACGGGCAGTTGCTGCGCAGCACCGACGTGGCTCGGGACAAGCGTGAATGGTGGCCATTGATCGCCGGTTCGGAAGACCACGCCTTGCTGGCCTGGCAGGAGTTCGTCCCCGGCGAGACGCACGCCAGGCTGAAGACGGCGGCCTATCGGCCAAGCGATGGCGCGCTGACCGGCACACAGGTGCTGAACGACAACCTGAAGTACTACACCTATGGCGTGACCTACGTCCCGGACCTCAAGCGCTTCCTGGTGGTGGGCACGACCGGTGCGGGCAAGGGCTTCGCCCATCTGCTCGACGCCGGCGGCAAGGTGACCGCCTCGCTCGCCTGCATGCCTGCCAGCGTGCGCGAGGCCGGCATCACGGTGGTCGGCGATACGGCGTTCACGCCCGCGCAGGACGGCCGCCTGCTCCAGCTGAAACTGTCGGCCGATGCCGTCGAGCTGCGCGGCAGCCAGGCATCGCCGATTCCGTGGACCATCCAGGGCAGCCTTGGCCTGGTGCGCTCCCGCTCACCGACGGTACTGCACTGGGTGTCGCTGACGCCGGAGGGGCTGCGCGAAGCCGACTTCGATCCGGGCCGGATGACGCCACCGACGGCGGCGGACCTGTGCGGATAGGGAACCGGGACTGCATCAGGTCTTTCTCCTGTGCACTGTCTTTGCTCAGTAGTCCGCCAGTGTCTCGCCGTCGACTTTTACGAGCTGATCCAGGCGCAGGGTCTCCCCAGTCTTGAGCGTCAGGTATTCAACGCCACCGCGGCCGTACACGTCGGTGATGGTGGCGGTGCGCTGCTGTGGTGTGCCATCGGCGTCACGATAGTGGATCTGCACGGGCTTGCGCACGGTGGCGAGGTCTTCCAGGCGGTCGTGGAACTCGCAGCTGATGGGGCGGTACGGGGCGGCTGTGCTGGTCATGGCAATGGATCCTGTGTGCTTGTTCGTCCGCTATCTTTCACGACAGCGCTGTGCTCGCGGCGGCCACCTTGTCAGTGGATTTCACCGGTCTCAGGTACGGGCGCCATCGGTGTAAGGGTCGAACCTGCCGACCCTGGCACCGTCCGTGTATGGGCTGCGCGCGCCATCGGAGTACGGATCGGCTACGCCGGTGACCGAGCGGGCGCCACTCGTGAAAGGATCGCGCGCGCCTGCATTGGACCAACCCGCGGCTTGCACGGCGGCAGCGTTCAGCAGGGCGACGGCGACAGTGGCGCAGCGGGCGATGGTGGTGATCGTGCTCATGGTATGCATTCTCGTTTCGGGTGAGTTATTACCGTATGCGATTGCATCGCATACGATGTATATGTGATGGTAAGACGGTCAGGGAATCACGACGTAAAGACGTTCAGCGCCACGTCGATATTGCCGCGCGTCGCCTTCGAGTAGGGGCAGATTGCATCGGCGACGTGGGCCAGTTCCGTCGCGACATCCTGCGGCAGGCCCGGCACGCGCAGGTTGAGCCGTGCCTGCAGGAAGTACTCCGCGCCGGTCATGCCCAGGTCGACTTCGATATCCACGGACAGGTCGGACGGCAGCTCCAGCTTCATTTCCTTGGCCACCAGGCCGACCGCGGCGATGTAGCACGCCGACCAGGCGCCCGCGAACAGCTGTTCCGCGGTCGGATGCGACTGGACGGCAGGGAACACGTGCTCCGGGGTGGCGCTGTTGCCAGGCGACAGCGCAATGTCCAGCGCGCCATTGTGGCCGCGCGAGGTAACGCCGGCGTTGCTGTGGGTGGTGTGGGTCTTGCCGGTGAAGAGGACTTTCTCGATCTTGCTCATGGATTGAATCTCCGTTGCTTGTCTGGTTTGTTTGTATCGTATTCGATTTGATCGCATGCGATGGAATGCATAATGGAACATGCGTCTGGCCTTGTCAAGGAAAAATATCGAGTGCCCGCAGCGGAGCGGGGGAAAGCGCCAGGGGCGCGGCCGTCGCCATCTCCCCCGTGACCAGGCTGGCCGGAACTTGTGCAGTGAGCGCTACCGCACGCGAACTCACCAACGGGCGCGGTTTCCCGGACACTTCCGGGTGAACAGGCCCTGGGAGCCAGTTGGGCGGATTTTGGACAACAAATCGGCTTCGGGTAAGAAAAAGGGCCTAGCACAGTGCTAAGCCCTTGAATTTGGTGGACCGAAGGAGGATCGAACTCCCGACCTCTGCATTGCGAACGCAGCGCTCTCCCAGCTGAGCTATCGGCCCATGACGAACGATTGTAGCGCAGTTTTCCTCGTCGTATCAATCATGCCGCGGTGCCGGTGTTGCCGTCCATGCCACGCACGATCGGCAGGTTCAGCGGCCTGGCCGTGACCTCTCCGGAGGCGCGCAGCCACTGGGCCATCAGGTCCCAGACCGGTGGGCTGCCGGACTGGCGGGCCTCTTCGGAAACCGGGGCCCAGCCGGCAACCTTGTAGGTCTTCGCGGCATCGACGGGCTGGCCCTTGAGGCGCATGTCGGTGATGCGCCGGCCCATGCCTGCGTTGGGTTCGATGGTGTACTGCAGGCCGCCCACGCGCACCATGTCGCCGCCCTGCTGGTAGTACGGATCGGGGTTGAACAGGTTGTCCGCCACGTCTTCCAGGATGGTCTTGATGGTCTCGCCCGTCATGCTGGTGACGGTGGTGTGCGGATAAGTGATGGCGGTCTGGTCCATCAGGTGTTCCATCGTGATGGCCTGCCCGGGCAGCAGCGTGGTGCCCCAGCGAAAGCCGGGCGAGAAGGCGATCTCGGCACCCTGCACTTCCATCAGGCCGTCGAGGATGAGCTGGTCGAAGGTGCCGTTGAAATTGCCGCGCCGGTACAGCAGGCCGCTGTTGCGCGCCAGCACTTCGCCGAGCTGCTTTTCGTACGGTGCGCGCACGCGGGCGATGAGCGCGTCCATGGCCGGGTCGGCGGCGAGGTAGTTGGCGAACACCGGCAGCAGGCGGTAGCGGAAATCGCGGATCTTGCCGCCCCTGACGTCGAAGTCGAGCACGCCGAGGAACTTGCCGTTGGAGCCGGCGTTGGTGACCAGCGTGGTGCCGCCGGCGTTCCTGACCGCCACCGGCGCGGGCATGCCATCGTGGGTGTGGCCGCCGAGGATGGCGTCGAGCCCGCGCACGCGCGAGGCGAGCTTGAGGTCCACGTCCATGCCGTTGTGCGAGAGCAGCACGACCACCTGCGCGCCCTTGGCGCGCGCCTGCCCGATGACCTGCTGCAGGTTTTCCTCCTGGATGCCGAAGGTCCAGTCGGGCACGAAGTAGCGCGGGTTGGCGATGGGCGTGTAGGGAAAGGCCTGGCCAATGATGGCGACCGGCACGCCGTTCATCTCGCGGATCACGAAGGGATCGAAGACCGGGTCGCCGAAGTCGTTGGTCTTGATGTTCTGCGCGAGGAAGGCGACCTTGCCCTTGAAGTCGCGCTCGACGATCTCGGTGACGCGCTCGGCGCCGAGCGTCATTTCCCAGTGTGGCGTCATCACGTCCACGCCGAGCGCGAGCGCGGCGTCGACCATGTCCTGCCCGCGCGTCCACAGCGCGGTGGCGGAGCCTTGCCAGGTATCGCCGCCGTCGAGCAGCAGCGCGCCGGGGCGGCCGGCCTTGAGCTGCTTCACGAGCGTGGCCAGATGGGCAAAGCCGCCTACCTTGCCGTAGCGGCGCGCGGCCTCGGTGAAATCGAGATAGGTGAAGGCGTGCGCCTGGGCGCTGCCGGGGGCGATGCCGTACTGGCGCAGCAGCGCCTGGCCGACCAGGTGCGGCGGCTTGCTGGCGTAATCGCCCACGCCGAGGTTGACGTTGGGCTCGCGGAAATACAGCGGGCGCAGCTGGGCGTGGCAGTCGGTGAAATGCAGCAGGTGCACATTGCCGAAGCGCGGCACGTCATAGAGCTTGCCCGCGGCCTGTGCGGCCTGCGCGTCGGTGGCGGGAAAGGCCATGCCGCCGGCACCGGCGATGGCCAGCACCTGCAGGAACTCGCGTCGGTTCATTGTCTCTTCCTGTGGATTGCGCGCCGGTGCCAGCGTGCAGCAGCGCGCGGCCCGGCGTCTGTCGTGGTCTGCCGCCTCGCCGCTACCGTGCCGGTTGCGGCTTCATCGCCGGCTGCGCATGCCTGCCCAGCGCCGCGACTTCTTCTTCCAGCATCTCGCCGACTTCCTTCTGCACTACCTTGCCGCCGGCGTCGATCACGTACAGCTCCGGCAGCCCGCGCCGCTTGCCGAGCACGGCGCGCAGCGCGGGCGTGTCCATGGCGGCGGGGAAGGTGTAGCCGTGCCGGGCCATGTAGGCACTGGCCTCCTTCGGCTCCTTGTCGATGCTGACGGCCAGCACCTGCAGCCCGCCCCTGGCGCCGCCCGTGCTGTCGTAGAGCTTTTGCAGGCGCGGGTTCTGCAGGGCGCAGAACGGGCACCACGACGCCCACACCTCCAGCACCAGCGGCTTGCCGGCCCACTGCGCCGGCGCCACGGTGCTGCCGTCGAGCAGCCGCACCGCCGGCAGGTGCACGATGTCGCCTACCTCGAGCGCAGCGGCAGCACCGCTCCACGCCAGCGCGGCGAGCAGCAGCGTGCCGCCGATGCCGCGCGCGAGGCGGGTGGGCTTCATGGCGGCGTCCTTACTGGTTCACCGGCGAGGCCGGGTCGAGCAGCAGCGCCATCACGTCGCGGATCTGCTGCTCGGTGAGGATGCCCTTGTGCCCGAAGCGCGGCATGTTGGAGCAGGCCGTGTACGCGCTGGAATCCCAGATCTTGCCCCAGGTGTACCTGACCACTTCCTGCGAATTGCCACGCAGCTTGCCGTACTGGTACAGCGAGGGGCCGATATTGCCGAAGGAGATCTCGGCCTTGGTCATCTGGTGGCAGGCGTAGCAGTTGGCGCCGTTGACGCCGCCGACGGGATCCGAGAACTGCATGCCGCGCCCGTTCTGCGCGGTCTTCTCGCCTTCCTTCCAGTCGCCGAGGTACTGGCCGTCGGCCGGGTACTTGACCTGCTTGAGCTCGATGGCCTCGATCTTCCTGGCCACCGCGGCCGGCACCTTGGTGCGGTCTGGGTAGTCGCTGCACGCCTTCTGCATGGCATCGCGGTCGAGCACGCCTTCCACCGTGGCGGGTCCCTTGGACGAGAAGGAGCCATCGATGAGCTTCTTCATGTCGGCATCGCTCACCGCGGCGGTCGTGGTGGCCGCGGCCGCTTTCGCGGTGGCCCTGGCCTTGACGGGCTTCACGCTGTCCTGGGCATGGGCGGTGCCCGCGCAGGCCAGCATGGCGAGGGCGGCGGTGGCGGCGAGCGCGGCTCGCTTCGCTTGTTTGGCTTGGTTCATTTGTGCTCTCCCTGGCTCAGCGCTTCAAGGCCGGGCCATCGTAGGTGCCGCCGTTGGCGTTCTTCGCCAGGAACAGGCTCAGCGCGGTGATCACGTCGGAACCATAGGCGGGCTCGGGAAAGCGCTGCTGGCGCAGGCAATCGTAGAGGCGGTGCTGCATCGTGCGTACCTCGCCCTGGGAGACGCGGTAGGCCGGCCAGGTGGTGTAGGCCGCCTGCGCGCCCTGCGGGGTCAGCAGGTTGGGCAGTTCCTGCAGACGGATGCGCTGGCCGTCCACGGCGTGGCAGGTGGCGCAGGCGAAGTCGTAGGCGCCGCCACGATAGAAGAACATCTTCTGGCCGAGTGCGTAGACGCGCTTTTCCTCGGGGTGGCTGAGCTGCACGTTCATCTTCACGCCGCGCGATTCGCCGGCCAGGAAGGAGGCCAGGCGCTCGATGTCGGACGGCTTGCCGGTGGAGCCAAACGGGTTCTTCAGCGCCTCTTCCTGCGTCAGGCCCTGCAGCGTCACGCGGCAGTAGGCCAGGCGCTGCTCCAGGTCCATCACGCGGCCGGTGTCCTTGAAGAAGCGCGGCAGCTCGGCGTAGGCGCCCTTGGTCACGCCCGGGCCCTTGCCGAGGTCGCATTGCTCGAGCGAAGCGTTCTTCGGCCCGGCGGGCTTTTTCCACAGCTCCTCGCCGGCGGCTTCCCACAGCTCGGCGGGATTGCCTTCGGCCAGCATCTGCCGGTACTTGGCGATTTCCTCCGCGGTGCTGCCCTGGGCGTGCACCGCCGGTGCGGTGGCGGCGGCCGTGATGGCCAGCGCCACGGTGCCGGCCAGCGCCAGCGCGGCGCCCGCGTGGCGGCGTCTGATGGTTTTCATGGGGCTCTCTCCTCGTGGCCTTGCGAGGCTGCCGCCATGTGGCGCCAGCTGCGCGGGCCGTCTTATTGCTCGTCTTTGCGCTGCCGTCTTCCCGGCGCCGTGCCCGTCAGGTGCGAGACGGCGCTCAGGGCTTGATATACGCGTAGCCTTCCTCGAACTGCAGGCGCGCCACTTCGACCACGCCGGCCGGCACGACCTTGGCTTCCATCGACAGGCTGGACTCCGGGATCTTGCGCGCCGTCAGCGTGTTGCGGCAGACGCGGAACTCCACGCCCGAGCTGGCCAGCGAGGCGATCGCCGCCTCGAAGGTATTGCCGCGCGCATCGCGCGCGCCGTCGATGATGAAATCCACGCCGTAGCCCAGCGCCACCACCACGATCTTGGTGTCGGGGGCGCCGTTCAGGTGATTGCGCAGGTTGCCCATCGCGCGCACTGCCTGGTCCGTGCCTTCTGACAACTGATAGACCACCTTGACGCGTTTGCCCTTGCCCGCAGCCGGTGCCGCCGCCGGGGCCGCCTGGGCCGCCGCCTTGGCCGACAGGCCGATGGCCGCCAGCGCCGCCGTGGCCCGAATGAATGCTCGCCGCATGATCGCTATCCTTCCGGTCGCGCCCCCGCGCGCAACATGCGCCGGCCCGGGCCCGACATTCGACCTGAACCATAGCAGAGGATGCCGCCGGCCGCTTGCCCGGGTGGGGTCAGGAAATGGTGGCTTCGTCGGTCCGCTTGTCGCCGCGGTTGTCGATCCACGTCACCGTGACCTTGTCGCCCTTGGCGCCGCCCTTGAACTTGAAGTTCAGGAACGGATCCTTGGAGACGGCCGGGCCGAACTGGGCCTGGAACACGTCCTTGCCCTTGCACTGGACCGTCACGCTCTGGATATGCCAGGCCGGGATGGTCTTGCCGTTCGCGTCCTTGCGCTGGCCGGTTTCCATGTCGTGCTTCATCAGGATCTTCACGTCGACCACGCCGCCATTCTCGGCGGCGCGTACGCGCATCGGGTCTGCCATGTTCTCTGCTCTCTCGGTGATGGTTCGGGTGCGGTAGGTTCGGTGGGCGGCGCGGGCTTCAGCCGCCGCAGCCGCCGAGCGTCACCTTGATTTCCTTGGACGCCACATACCATTTGCCGCCAGCCTTGACGGCGGCGTATATCACCGAGGTCTGCCCCATCTTCACGCGGGTGGAGACGAAGGGCTCGGTGCCCGCCGGGATGGTGAAATCCGCGGCCAGCGTATTGGGGTTCTTTTCCACCAGAATGGCGATCTGCTCGGTGCCGGGGATGTTGCTGGTCACGGCGACCGGCACCACGGCGCCGTTCTCGGCGATATCGGGCGCGGTGAAGACGATGGCGGTGCTCTTCTCGGTACTGCTGCCGCCAAGCGCCTTGATCACGTCGGCCACGCTCTTGCCGTCGAAGGCGGTCTTGTTCCACTCGGCAGCCTGGGCTTCGCTGATCAGGCCGGTGGCGGCCATCAGGGCGAGCACCGAGGTGACCCGCAGCACGTCTCGTCGTTTCGAATTCATTGTTTCCCGTACTCCTGCGTTTTTCGTTCCGGCTTGGTTTTCATGGCCGCCGCGCCGTGCGGCGCGGCAGCGGGCGGTGCATCGCCGCCTGTCTTCGGGGACGTTTGCGCGCCCCCTGGGGTCCCGAAGCCGTGGCCGGTCCGGGCAGGGCTTGCCCTGGATGCCTTACTTCGCCGGGGCGCCTGCCAGCACCCACTCGACGACCGTCTTCAGGTCGGCATCGCTCAGGCCCGCGTTGGCAGGCATCGGGACCGGACCCCAGACCCCCGCACCACCGGCCTTGACCTTCTTGGTCAGCGTGGCCAGGGCGTTCTTGTCGCCCTTGTACTTTGCAGCCACATCCTTGTAAGCCGGGCCGACGAGCTTCTTGTCGACCTGGTGGCAACCCATGCAGGCATTCTTGTTGGCGATTTCCTGGGCCTTGGCGGCGTCGACAGCTGCGTTGGCCGAGGCCGCGCAGGCCAGCATCAGGGTTGCAATGACAAACTGCTTCATGTTTCTGCTCCGAATCGTGAGAGCCGTGGGGACGGCGGTGAGCCGCACGCTTGCGCGGCGGCATGCCGGCCGCACCACCGGGGCATGGAAGCGGCCAGTGCGCTATTTTGCCTCAAGAATCCACCCCACCACGGTGCGCAGGTCCGAATCGGGAATCTGCGCCTGGGGCGGCATCGGCATGCTGCCCCAGGCGCCCTGCCCGCCGGCCCTGATCTTGCCGGCCAGCGCGTCGAGCGCGTCCTGGCCCTGGTACTTGCGCGCGATGTCGGCAAAGCTCGGACCCACCAGCTTGCGGTCCGGCGCATGGCAGGCGGTGCACTGGTACTGCCCGGCCAGTTTCGCGCCTGCCGCCAGGGCTGTCCCGCCCGTTGCCGCCGCCGGTGCGCCACCGGCCGCCACGCCGCGCGTGGGCCCCACGGTGCGCTGCTGGGCGGCGAGATCGCCGTGCGCGTCGCGCGCATAGGCGGGCATGGACGACACCACCTTCACCGCGTCCGCGCAATGGCGCATGCAAGCCGTGTTGCGCGTATCGGGCCGGCCGCGCCCGGGCCACATGCCG
The DNA here is from genome assembly GCF_056396525.1 of Cupriavidus sp. 05T41. Taxonomy (NCBI): domain Bacteria; kingdom Pseudomonadati; phylum Pseudomonadota; class Betaproteobacteria; order Burkholderiales; family Burkholderiaceae; genus Cupriavidus; species Cupriavidus sp. 05T41. The sequence continues at coordinate 4,217 of NZ_JBFTLQ010000091.1, read as the reverse complement.
TGCTGCAGCGTCATGCCGTCGCGGTTCGGCATCTTCTGCTGCACCTCGCCGATGTTGCGCTCCGACAGCGTGAAATCCGCCGGCACGATATCGCCCAGGTTGAGCAGGTAGGCGGTGACCGCGTAGACCTCGTCCGCCGACAGGCTGCGCGGCGCGTTCCACGGCATGGCGCGGTGGATGTAGTCCCACAGCGTGCTGACCGTGCTGACCTTCATCAGGGTGGTGCGGTAAGGCTGGTTGCCGGTCAGGGACGCGACCCGCCCGCGCTTGATGTCGTCGGCCGTGGTGCCGCCGACGATGGGCGAGAACACCTCGTTGGATTCGCCGAAGTCGCCGTGGCAGGAGGCGCACTTGCCGTCCCAGATGGCCTGGCCCTGCGCCACCGTGCCGCTGCCGTGCGGCAGGCCCCGGAAATCCGGCCGCACGTCGATGTCCCAGGCCTTGACCTCGGCTTCGGTGGCGGGGCGGCCGAGCGCGGCACGTGCGGCACTGGCTGCAGGCGCGGCGATCGCATGCAGGGACGCCAGCGCGGCCGTCGCAGCAAGGGCGAGGGCGAGCGCGCGCAAGCGCGCGGACTCAATCCACGTGGACATTGGAGACCTCGCCGCTATCGGACACCTGCCAGCTCTGGATGGCATTGTTGTGATAGATCGAGCGCGCGCCGCGCACCGCGCGCAATTGCGCCAGGCGCGGCTGCACGTAGCCCGTCTCGTCGACGGCGCGGCTTTGCAGGATGGCGGGCGCGCCGTCCCACACCCAGTCCAGGTTGAAGCGCGTCAGGCACTTGGACAGCACCGGCGTCTCCAGCCGCGCGCTGCGCCAGTTGCGCCCGCCGTCCACGGAGACATCGACGCGGCGCACGCGCCCGCGGCCCGACCATGCCAGCCCGCTGATGTTGTAGAAGCCCCGCCCCACCATCTGCTGCCCGCCCGAGGGCGTGGTGATGACGGACTTGCATTCCTGGACCGAGGTGTACTGCCGCAGCTTGCCGTCCGGCATCATGTCGACGTAGTGCACGGTCTCGTCCTTGGTGTTCCACGGCTGGTCGCCCAGCTCGAGCCGGCGCAGCCACTTGACCCACGACACGCCCTGCACGCCCGGCACCACCAGGCGCAGCGGGTAGCCGTTCTCGGGGCGCAGCATCTCGCCGTTCATGCCCCAGGCGACGATGATCTCGTCGGCCAGCTCCATCGGGATGGTGCGCGTCATGCCCGAGCCGTCGCCGCCCTCGGCCAGCAGGAAGCGCCCGCGCCTGAAGTCCGCGCCGGCATCGTCGAGCAGGACCTTGAGCGGCACCCCGGTGAACTCGCAGCACGACAGCATGCCGTGCGTGTACTGCACGGTCGGCACCGCCACGTTGCCCCACTCCATGCCGGTGTTGGCGCCGCACTCGATGAAATGCATGCGCGACACGGCCGGCAGGCGCATCAGGTCGTCCATGGTGTAGACGCGCGGCGTCCTGACCAGGCCATTGAGCATCAGGCGGTGGCGCGCCGGGTCGATGTCCTGCCAGCCCTGGTGGTGGCGCTCGAAGTGCAGGCCGTTGGGCGTGATGATGCCGAAGAAGCCCTGCAGCGGCGCGAACGCCACCGAGGCGGCGGAGACCCGCGTGAGCCCCGGCGATTCGCGCCGCACCAGGTTTTTCTCATAGGCCGAAGGCTGGCCGTAGGGGTGCGCGGCGACCGGCTGGCCCAGCGAGGTGGCCCACGGCTGCGGGGTGAGGATGGCGTCGTCGCCGGCGCTGCCGGCGGCGCGCGCCTTGCCGCCGACACCGGCCGCCAGCGCCGCGGCGGCGCCCAGGAAGCTGGTGCGCAGGAAGTCGCGGCGCGCGCTGCCGGGCTCTCCCCAGCCGTGCTGCGCGACGTCCTGACGTAGCGATGCGCTGACGAAATGCTCCGGCGCGCGCACGATGCGTCCGGGGCGGATCTGGTCCGGCACTGCGGTCTCCTCCGGCCCGCTCGTGCGGCACGGGATGTGCCGCCGGCATGCCTGTTGTCGTGCGGCGCCCGTCTCGCACGGGGCGCCGGTACAAGCCTGGCGCCGTGGCCGCGGCGCTAGCGGGCCCGCCTGCGCGGCGCGGGCGCGGCCTGCGGCATGAAGCGGTCGACCATGCCCGCGGGCAAGGCGCTGTCTTCGAGCCGGCTGGCCACCTGCACGCACACCGTGCGGCACAGCTCCACCACGCTTTCGTCGGCGATGGCGTAGAACACCAGGTTCGCTTCCTTGCGCCGCGACAGCACGCCGGCGCGGTACATGGCGGTGAGATGACGCGACACATTGGTCTGCGACGAGCCCACCGTATCCACCACGGTGCCGACCGGCTTCTCGCCGTCGCACAGGGCGTGCAGGATCTTCAGCCTGGTGGGTTCGGCAAGCAGGCTGAAATACCCGGATACCTTCTCGAATACGCGATCCATCTCGTCCATGGCGTTCAATATATTCGTATATGCGTGATTGCGCATATAGTGTTTACACCGGTGTGGTGCATTTCCGCGTGTGCGCTGCGTGATGCCCGAAATGCAAGCCGGTCGCCCGCACCCGCACCCTCGCCTTATCCGAGCATGTCGCGCCAGATGGCATCGGCCCACGCCTGCGCGTAGATGCCTTCCAGCGCGTTGGGCGCGGGCGACAGCCCGCCCGCGCCGGGCACCGTGACCATGGTGCGCTCCTGCGCGTCGTAGCGATGCACGCTGGCGATGTGGATGGCCTCGCGCGCCGAGGTGAAGCTGTAGCAGGTGTTGTTGTAGAGCGGCTGCGGATTGGGCGCCCGCCCCGCCAGCAGCGCGACGATGGCCGCGGCGGCGACCTTGCCGTGCTGGTTGGCCATATGGCCCGACTTCGGCATCAGCGGTGCGATCTGGATGGCGTCGCCGAGCACATGGATATTGGCCGCGGCCTTGGCCTCGAAGGTAAGGAAATCCACCTCGCACCACTTGCCGTTGGCCGTGGCCAGCCCGCTGGCCACGGCGATCGCGCCGGCGCGCTGCGGCGGCAGCAGGTTGATCACGTCGGCGCGCTCGTCGTCCTGCACGTCGAACTTGAGCGTGCCCGTGGCGGGATCGACGTCGACCGTGTCGTACTGCGGCCGGTACTCGATCATGTTCTTGTAGCGCGTGGCCCAGACCTGTTTGAACAGCGCGCCCTTGGAGGTGACATCCGGGTTGGCGTCGAGGATAAGCACCTTGCTGCGCGGCTTGGCGCGCAGCAAGTAGTCCGCCGCCAGGCAGGCGCGCTCGTACGGGCCGGGCGGGCAGCGGTAGGGTGCGAGGGGGATGGTGATGGCGAAGGTGCCGCCGTCGCGCATGGCTTCGAGCTGGCGGCGCAGGGCGACGGTCTGCGGCCCCGCCTTCCAGGCGTGCAGGATCTGTTCGCCGCCGGGCTTGCCGAGGCCGGGAATCGCGCCGGACAGCACCTCCACGCCGGGCGACAGCACCAGCCGGTCATAGGAAAGGGTGCCGCCGCCGGCGAGCCGCACCACGCGGCGCGCCGCGTCGATCGCGCTGACATGGTCGCGCACCACCTTCACGCCGTGGCGCCCGGCCAGCGCATCGTAGGACAAGGTGATGTCGCCAATGGCCTTGCTGCCGCCGAGCACAAGATTGGAAAGCGGGCACGAGACGAAGCGGTCATCGGGCTCGACCAGCGTGACCTCGATGCCGTGCCCGCTCCATTCGCGCAGGTAGCGCGCCGCCGTGGCGCCGCCATAGCCGCCGCCCACCACCACCACTTTTGCCGCGCGGGTGGCGGCGGCCGCCCGCGTCGCCTGCATCGCCTGCGCGCCGAGCAGCGCCGTGCCGGCGAGCGTGCCGAGGAATTCGCGTCTTTGCATGGGAAGTTCTCCTGGCCTGGCCGGATTTCAGCGCGCCCTGGAGGCGCCGTCGAGATGAAGCGAAGCGGTCCTGGACAGGCGCGCGGCCGCAGACAGTGCAAGCGGTCCGGCAAGGCCGCGCAGCGACGCCAGGATATGTTTGACAGTGCCTCTTAGCGGACTGCGGCGAACCAGGCCGCGATCGCCTCGATCTGCTGGTCGGTGTAGCCCTTGGCGATCTGCTGCATGACGGTGGCTTCGCGCTTGCCCTGCTTGAAGTCCTGCATCTGCCGGACCAGTTCGGAGCGGCTGCGGCCGGCCAGGCCCGGCACCGCGCTGTTGGCCGGCGCGCGCCCGGCGGGGCCGTGGCAGCCAGCGCAGGCGGCGGCCCAGTCGCGCGCCTGCAGCG